>CAIQGU010000067.1 GCA_903871435.1 uncultured Burkholderiales bacterium
CGGTCCGGAGGACCGCGTCCCCAACGTCGTGGCCGTACGTGTCGTTGACGCGCTTGAAGCCGTCCAGGTCGATGAGCAGCAGCGCGAAATTGCCCTGGCCACGCTGGCAACCGGCAATCATCCGGCGCAAGTGGTCATTGAACATGCGCCGGTTGGGCAGTTCTGTCAGTGCGTCCATGTACGCCATCTTGGCCAGATACTCCTGGCTGCTTTGCAGCTGGGCCGTGCGCTCGGCGACAACGCGTTCGAGTTGCGCATGGCGGCGGCGCAGCATCAAGGTGCGCAGTTGAGTGAGCGCTGCAATCAGGGCTACAGCCAACAAGGCAGCAATGGCATGCACGGCGCCGTATTCATACCAGGCGGGTTGCACGTGGATGGGCAACTCGAGCGGGGCCGACCATTTGCCACCCAGCGCGGCGCTGCGCAACTGCAGGACATAGTCGTGCGGTGGCAGGTTGGTGTAGGCGGCCAGCCGCCGCGAGGCCGGCGTGTCGATCCAGTCGGCATCGAAGCCCTGCAGCCGATAGCTATAGCGCCGCGATTGCGGATCGTCGAAGTCGAGCGCCGCGAATTCGACTGCGATGCTGCGATCCTGCGGCGCGACCTGCAGTCCGTTCTGCAACAGTCCCGGCGACGGCGGCACGGTGCGGCCGCTCACGCGCAATTCGGTGGCAACCACGCGGGGTGCCGACTTACCGGCATCCATGCGCTCGGGGTGCACGGCCACCAAGCCGTTGACGCCTCCAAACAGCAGATCGCCGGCTGGAGTGGCGTCGGCCACGCCGGTGAAGAATCCCTCGAGCCCCACGCCCTGCTCGGTGCGAAAGGCACGTATCTCCAGGGTATCCGGTTCAATGCGCGCCAGGCCGCCGTCGGTGCTCGCCCAGATGTTGCCCTGGCTGTCGGCAAGCAATGCATCGACGCTGTTTTGCGGCAACCCGTCGCTTTGCGTGAGACGACGGAAAACCGGCTGACCGCCCGCGTCGCGCCCCTGTTCGACCTGGATGCCCCGCCCGAAGGTGGCCACCCACAGGCGACCCTTGTGGTCGGTCAACAGCGAACTGATGTAGCCACCGGGAAGTGCTTGCGGATTGCGTGGATCGATCGGCAAGTGCGATACCGAGCCATGGGTACGATCCAGTAACGCGGCGCCGCTCGGCGTGCCGATCAATATGCCTTTTTCCCCGCCGTCAGCAAGGCTCCTGACGCGGGTATCGCCCAATTCCTGGTCCCAGCGACGCTGTTCCTCGAGAACACCGCCCGGCAGGACGGTGAATGCGCCGAGCCCATCCAGGCCCCCCACCCAAAGGCGTTCGCCACTGGCGAGCAGGGCGCGCACATCGACGGTCCGGGCTTGCCGGGGCAACTGCACGCGCTCGACCGACCGGCCATCCGCAGTGGCGCGATACAGACCGGCTGCCGTTCCCAGAAAAACGCTGCCATCGGCCCAGCGCGCCATGGTTACTACCTGCGACTTGGGCAAGCCACGGTCGGGATGCTCCGGGTCCGGGTGGATCCGGCCCACGCGGCCCAGGGCCGGGTCGATGATCTCGACGCCTCCGCTGCCCATGGCCATCCAGCACTTGCCGTCGGGCTGGCACGACACGGCGCTGATCGATACGTCGTCGAGCAACAGTTCAGGGCGATTGGTTCCGCCGTAGAATGTCTGGATCAGGCGCTGGTTGGGCTCGACACGGCTCACCGTCGCACCGGTGGTGCCGATCCACATGATTCCGCTACGATCCAGGAACAGCGCCACGACCTGGTTGTTGGGCAGGCTGGCCCAGCGGGCCGTGTCGCTGTGCTCGCGAACGGTTTTCCAGGTGCGCGTGTCCACCCGGACGATGCCGCTGTCTTCGGTTCCCAGCCAGACCTCCCCCGGTCCGGCTTCGCGCAAAGAAGCAATGCTTTCATTCAATGGGCGGCCACCCGGGGTCTCGACCAGGTGCCGCGGCTTGTCGGCACCGGGGTCGAGCACGAACGCGCCGTACAGATTGGTGCCTATCCAGACGCGCCCTTCCGAGTCCTGCAGGAGGGAACGGATCGCGGGCACGGCGCCATCGGGAGTGGGAAGGATGAACGGCTGCAATTGCGGTTCGGCCAGCGGGCGGCGCAGCAGACCCTTGCGGGTTCCGGCCCACAGCGTGCCGGCGCGATCGAGCAATAACGCTCCAATTGCCGCCCCGGGGGCCGGGGCGTCCAGCGCATCGATACGGCCGGACCGTCCATCCATGTGGTCCACGCCACGACCGGTACCGATCCACAGGCCCCCATGGCGATCGGAAATCACCGCGGAGATGTTGGCATCGCGGGTACCGCCGGACCCGATGGGCAGGCTGACAAAACCGTCCGATTGCGGGTCGTAGCGGCTCAGGCCGCCCGCATTGGTGCCGACCCAGAGCTGGCCGCCATCGTCGATTGCCAGACTGCGTATGAAGTTGTCGACCAGGGAACCGGGCGCCTCGGGGTTGCGCGCGTAGGAACGCAGGGTGTAGCCGTCCCAGCGCAGCAGAGCCGACTGGGAGCCGAACCAGATATAGCCCTGGGGGTCCTGGATGATCGCATCCACCGCCATGGTTTCGAGCGCGGGTGTGCGCTGAAATACCATCTGACCTTCCAGCGCCCAGGGCCGCGCAGAAGTAACCGGCTCGGCCGCGGCAACGTGCGCCATGAGCGTGCACTGCACGCTCGCGAGCACGATGCCGATGCCGATACGGTGGTTCACCATTGCCAGGCCCCAATGCCCAAAGTAAACAGCGGGAAACAGCGCCCGCGCGGACTCGGCGGGGATTCGGGCTATTTCGACCGCGTGGACGCGCAACTTGAATTGCCGCCGGTTCCGGGGTCAATTCCGGGAACAATTCCATTTCGCTAACGGCTGGCCCGTGTAACGGTGCCCGTGGGTAAGCGACTCAGCGATATTCGACAACTCGCCCCGCGCCTGCGGCCTGCGTTGGAACCGCGCTGTCGCCGTCCGCCGTTAATTGGTGGTGCTCAGGTATTCGGTAACGAAAATGTCCGCAACGCGCGCAAGCGCCGGTCGGATAATATCGGTGCCAATGTCGGCTGACATATCACCCTGGCAATCCGGCAAAAACATCCGCATATGGCCCGCGCCCTCATCATCGATACGGACCCGTCGGTCGACGACGCGGTCGCCGCACTGGTGGCGCTGGCTTCTCCGGAGGACCTGGAGGTACTGGCACTGACTACCGTCGCGGGCAACGTGCCGGTGGCGCTCACCACCAAAAATGCCCTGAAGATCCTGGCGCTGGCGGGCCGCACGGATATTGCGGTTCACCCCGGAGCGACCGGGCCGCTCAACGGCGCGCTGCGCAGCGCGGAATACGTGAACGGCGCCACGGGCATGGATGGCTTCGACTTGCCAGAGCCCGCAAGGGCGGGTAAGGGGTACGCGCCAGACGCCATCGTCGACACCATCATGGCGCGCCCCGCGCACAGCGTAACCATGGTCTGCATTGCACCCATGACCAATCTCGCCCTCGCCCTGCGCAAGGCGCCCGGGGTGGCAGGCCGGCTGAGGGAGATCGTCATCATGGGCGGCGCGCGCAGTGAAGCCGGCAACATCACGCCCTGCGCCGAGTTCAACATCTTCGTGGACCCCGAAGCCGCCCAGATGGTTTTTACCTGCGGCGCGCCCATCACGCTCATACCCCTGGACTGCACGCACCAGGCGCTCACCTCGGCCGGCCGGCTCGGCCGCCTGCGCGCTCTGGGAACGCCCGTCGCCGAGGCACTCTATCACCTGCTCGTGTTCAACAAACGCTTTCACGAGCGGCGCTGCGGCACGGACGGCGCACCGCTGCATGACGCCACCACCATCGCGTACCTGCTCAGGCCCGAGTTGTTCTCCGGCCGGCACGTCAATGTGGCCGTGGAATGCGCGAGCGGCCTTACTCGCGGCATGACGGTGATCGACTGGTGGAGCGTCACGGGCAAGGCGGCTAACGCGCAGGTACTCACGGGCATCCATGCCGACGCGTATTTCGATCTGGTCCTGGAGCGACTGGCGCGACTGGCGTAGGCGCCGCCGTTCCGGTCATGCCGGGCCGGCAGCCGCCAGGGCGGCCAGGACATCGGCCGTAAATGCAATTTCGACCTGGTCCGGCAGTCGCGTCAGCACGTGCTGCAGCGTGGCCTCATGACCGGCGCGCGACGAACTGCCCAGCGCATCAGCTACGGCCACCACGCGAAACCCGCGGTCGACGGCTGCGATCAAGCTGGCCAGGACGCAGACATCGGTTTCCACCCCGGTAAAGACGAGGGTGTCGGCCTGGAGTGCTGCGAGGCGCTGAGTGCAGTCGCGGGCTTCGAAGATCGAGTAGGTGGGCTTGTCGATCAGGGTATCGGGTGTTGCATGGTGCGCCAGGGCATCGACGACTTCAATCAGCCCCGGATCCAACACCGCGCCCGTGAAGGCAGGCCAGCGGCGGTAGTAGTTCTGCCAGTGACCCCGGGCATGTTCGGCGCTATGGGGCACGACGAAGCGCGAGAACAAGGTGCGTCCCGGCAAGGCCGCCGCTATGGCGGCTACATGGGGAACGATGGCGTGAAAATCCGCCATCTGCCATGCGGTGTCATCGGCAAAGACCCGCTGCATGTCGATGGCCAGATGCACGGTCCTGCCCGGGTTCAGCACCAGTCGCGCCACGACGCTCCTTTCCTGTGCATCCTAGACAAGCACCGCGCCCGCAGCGGGCTGGGCGGCCAGCGCCCTGCGCCATTCGGCATAGGCGTAGCAGCACAACACCAGCAGGAACGCATAGAGACCGGACGTGAGGTAGAGGCTCTTGTAGGCGTACAGGCCCACGTAGATCACGTCGAGCGCTATCCACAGCGGCCAGTTCTCGATGTAGCGGCGCGCCAGCCAGAAATTCGCAACCAGGCTGAAGCTGGTGAGCGTGGCATCAAGCCAGGGCGCGGCGGCATCGGTGTAGTGCGACATCGGGTAACCCAGCAGCACGATACCGACGGCTCCCGCAGCAATGCCCAGCAGCAGTTCGCGCCGCTGCGGAA
>CAIQGU010000068.1 GCA_903871435.1 uncultured Burkholderiales bacterium
ACGAGGTCGCTGGCCTGGAAATGCTTTTCGTGATGCAGATGGGTATCCACGGCAGCAGTCTCGTCGGTGGTTGTTGCACGGCAAAATTTACCGGAAGGAGGTTAGCAGCACGCAAGGCGCGCTACCCTTGCCGCAGCCCTTGGCGAGCGCTCATTTTTCCGCAGTTGGGCCGCCTGCAGGCAAAATGATCCTCATTGACGATAGAACGGTCCGAGAAATGCTCAATATCCCACCCGGAGTCACGCCGACCCCTGATACCGACTCCGCGCCCTCGGCGGGCAGCCGTTTTGCTGAATTTCTGCACCGCGAATCCAAGGTGCCCTTGCCCGGCGCGACTTTTGCGCCGGCCATTACGCCAACCTCGGTATATGCCATGCCCGGGGACCCCGCCGGTCCCTATCAGTACGGACGCTGGTCCAACCCCGGCTGGACGGCGCTGGAAGGGGCCCTGGGGGCCCTGGAAGATGCCGAAGCCATCATCTTTCCATCGGGCATGGCGGCCGTGAGCGCGGTTCTGGCCACCGGACTGCGGCCCGGCGATCGCCTGCTGCTGCAATCGGACGGCTATGGCGGCACGCGCGCCGCTGCCGCAAAGTTCCTTGCCCCCATGGGCGTGCAGGTCGATACCTGCGCCACCGCGCAGCTGGCCGGGCAGCCGCTGGAGACCTATCGCCTGGTGCTGCTGGAGACGCCGGCCAACCCCTGCCTCGATCTGGTCGATCTGCGCGCAACGGCCAGGCGCGTGCGCGCCGGGGGCGGGCGCCTCGTCATTGACAACACGCTGATGACGCCACTGGGACAACGGCCGCTGGACCTGGGCGCCGACGCTGTCCTGTACTCCGACACCAAGATCCTGAACGGTCACTCCGACGTGATCTTCGGCCATGTGTGCACGCGCGACTCCGATCTGCTGGGCCGCATCGAGGAATGGCGGCGCATTGGCGGCGCCATTCCTGGACCCTTTGAAACCTGGATGGTGCAGCGGGGCCTGGAGACGCTGGAGCTGCGCGTGGCGCGGCTGAACGAAAACGCATTGGCCGTGGCACGGGCGCTGGCCGCGCATGCTGGGCCGCTCTCTGTGGTCTATCCCGGTCTGGAAACGCACCCGGACCATGCGCTGGCCCGCGCGCAGATGCACGGCTTCGGCAGCCTGATCTGCCTGACCCTGCGGGACCGGGACGAAGCGGAAGCCTTCATCGACGGCTGCCGCTTCCTGCGCGCGCAGACCAGCTTTGGCGGGGTGCATTCCTCGGCCGAGCGGCGGGCCCGCTGGGGCGATCCGGTGGACGCGGGTTTCATACGGCTGGCGGTGGGCTGCGAGCCCACCGAGGCCTTGCGCGCGGAGATTATCCGGGCAATGGACGCGGTGGTGGAGCGGCGGTAAAGGCGATGCGGTGTTCGGAGGGAGCGCGGGGCGCGCCCTCACCCCGGCCCTCTCCCGGAGGGAGAGGGGGATGAGAAGCGCTCGGGGCCCGGCTGTGCGCATCGACGGGGATGTCGTCGAAAGCGGTATCGCCGTCGGGGTCGGCAACGCCGGTGGCGCTCAGCCCCACGAAATCGAAGATTTCGCGGTCCATCAGGTGCGAGGGCGTCACCTTGGCAAGCGCATTGAAGCTGTTCTCCGTGCGGCCCGGAAACCGGCGCTCCCATTCGGCCATCATCTGCCGGATCTCCTTGCGCTTGAGGTTCTCCTGTGAGCCGCACAGGTTGCAGGGAATGATGGGAAAACGCTGCTCCTTCGCGTAACGCGAGATGTCGTCTTCGGGAATGTAGGCCAGCGGGCGTATCACCACGTGGCGGCCGTCGTCGGACGCCAGCTTGGGCGGCATTGCCTTGACCCGTCCGCCGTAAAAGAGATTCAGGAAGAACGTGGCCAGGATGTCGTCGCGATGGTGCCCCAGGGCGATCTTGGTGGCGCCCAGCTCACAGGCCACGCGGTATAGCACGCCGCGGCGCAGGCGCGAACACAGCGAACAGGTGGTCTTGCCTTCGGGTATGAGGCGCTTGACGATGGAATACGTATCCTGCGTCTCGATGTGGAAGGGCACGCCCTGCGCACGCAGGTAGTCGGGCAGCACGTGCTCTGGAAAACCCGGCTGCTTTTGGTCGAGATTGACTGCGATCAGTTCGAAAGATAGGGGTGCGCGTGCCTGCAGTACGCGCAGCATCTGCAGCATGGTGTAGCTGTCCTTGCCGCCGGAAAGGCACACCATGACCCGATCGCCATTGGCGATCATGCCGTAATCGGTCACCGCCTCGCCGGTGAGGCGCACCAGGCGCTTTTCGAGTTTGCGGCCTTCATAGGCCGAGCGCCGCTCACGGCGCAAGGCATCCTGCGTTCGCACCGGCGAGCGGCCGTCTACCGGTGACGCGTCCTGCGGCGCTGCCGGCGTCGGCGCGGGCACGGATGCGGCGCTCACGGCTGATCGCGAAACCGCAGCACTTCGACGCCGATGCCCGCAACGGTGTCGTAGATCTCGGTCTTCTCGCTGGACACGCGCACGGCAAGCACACCGGGCCGGCGCAGCAGTTCGGCGGCAACATCGTCCACCAGGGTTTCCTGCAGGTTGATATGGCCGCGGGCAATGCGCTCCTGCACGATCCCACGCACGGTGTCGTAGTCGAATACCTCAGCCAAGTCATCTTTCTGCGGCGTGGTGGAGGCCAGCGCAACGTACACATCCAGATTGAGTACCAGTTGCTGCGTGCCCTGGCGCTCGGCCGAATAGACGCCGATGTTGGCGTCGACGGCCCAGTCGCGCAGGAACAGCCGGCGGCTTTGCGCGAGGCGCGGGTCGATGAGTAGGGTAGACATGGGATGTGGGGAAATTCCGTTCAGGAGGTCAGGAACATGATGTCCCGCGTCGTGGGTAGCAGGTGCTGCCCGCCGTCGACCAGTAGCGTCGTGCCGGTTACGGCCGGAGCATTGGCAAGATAGACAACCGCCGCGGCGATGTCGTCGGGGGTGCTGCCCCGGCCCAGCGGGTTGGCGCGGTGGGCGGCGGCAAAGCCCTCATCGGTCTGGCCCTGGGCCGGCAGAGTGATGCCCGGGGCGACGCCAACCACGCGCAACTGCGGCGCCAGTGCGCGGGCCAGCAGGCCGGTGGCCGACTCGAGCGCCGCCTTGGACAAGGTGTACGAGAGGAAATCCGGATTGGGATTCCACAGTTTCTGGTCCAGCAGGTTGACCACCACGCCCTGGGTGCCAGCGGGAAGGCGGTCGCGCAAGGCCAAGGCAAGTCGCACCGGTGCAGCCACATTGGTGCGCATGTGCGCGTCGAAGCATGCCAGCGTGAACGTGGCGGCTGTATCGTGCTCGAACAGAGATGCGTTGTTCACGAGGCAGCGCACCGGCCCCAGGGCCGCCTCGCACTGCGCGAACAACGGGGCGGGGTCCGCAGCGCCTGCAAGATCGAAAGGCAGGGCGTGCGCACGCCGGCCCAACGCGTGAATTTCCGCAACCGTTGCCAGGGCTGCGTCCTGCGACGAATGGTAGTGAACCGCGATATCCCAACCGTCGGCCGCCAGGCCCAGCGCAATGGCACGGCCCAGGCGCTGGGCGCCGCCGGTAACCAGGGCGACTTTGCGTGTGGTGAGGTCCGAGGTCATGGAATACCGTTGATCTGCGGGGATAGGGCCGAAGGTTGCGGAAAAGGGGTCGGATAAGCCTGGGCGCTACAAAACGCCCGGCAGGCGGCAGTGTATCGGGTCGGGCCGGAGGATAGACCCGCGCCGGCTGGGCCGGGCCGGGGTCTTTGGCGCCCGGCAGGGGCGGGGCTGCGGTTAACATCGGCCGACCATGTCTCAGGATCCCCTCTCCCGAACGACGCCCCGCGCCGGCCCGCCCGCGCCGGGCGCCGGGATGCCGCCCCCCGACGCGGCCGGACAGGCGCGCAGCGACGCCCTGCTGGCGCATATCCAAGCCAGGATAGCGGTAGCGGGCGGCTGGATATCCTTTGCCGACTACATGCAGATGGCCTTGTATGAGCCCGGGCTGGGCTATTACGACGCGCGCGGCAACAAGTTCGGTGCCCAGGGCGATTTCGTCACCGCCCCCGAAATCTCGCCGCTGTTTGCCCAGGCGCTGGCCGCGCCGGTGGCCCGCGCCTTCGGGACCTTGCCAGCGCAGGTGCTGGAGTTTGGTGCCGGTACGGGGGCGCTGGCGCACGACCTGCTGCATGACCTGGAGCGCCGCGGGTGCCCGGCGGAGCAGTATTGGATCGTCGAAGTCTCTGCCGACCTGCGGGCACGCCAGCAGGAAAGGCTGGCCGCCTACCCCGTGCGCTGGCTCGATCACCTGCCCGCGGACTTCGGGGGCGTGGTGATCGCCAACGAGGTGCTCGACGTGCTGCCGGTGCAACTCTTCGTGCGTGGCGCCGCGGATGTTCAGGAGCGCGGCGTGGCGGCCGACGGCGGCGCGCTGCGTTTTGCAGGGCGGGCCGCAGGGCCCGATCTATGCCATTCGATGTCGGCAATTGAGTCGGCTGCGGGTGCGCTGCCGCCGGGGTATGGATCGGAACTGTGTCCCCTGGCGGACGCCTGGATAGCCGCAATCGCGGCCTGCCTGCGCCGCGGTCTGGTGCTGCTGCTGGACTATGGATTTCCGCGCCACGAGTATTACCACCCGCAGCGCGCGATGGGCACGCTCATGTGCCATTACCGCCAGCACGCCCATGCCGAGCCTTTGTGGCTGCCGGGTCTGAACGACATCACGGCCCACGTCGACTTCACGGCGGTCGCGCAGTCCGCGCGGGCTGCGGGTCTGGACCTGCTGGGTTACACCTCCCAGGCGCACTTTCTCATGAACTGCGGAATCCTCGACCGGTTGGTCGCGCGGCACGGCAGCGTGCCCGAGGCCGCCACCACGGGCGCCTTGCAGCGGCTGCTGTCGGAGGCGGAGATGGGGGAGTTGGTGAAAGTGATGGCGCTGGGGCGGGGGCTGGACGAGGGCGGATGGGGGTTTGACCGGGGTGACCGGCGGCACCGGCTCTAGTGACCTGTAACGTCCGGATCGGGAGCGAAGCGTTCGCGCAATGGGCCGAGGGCGCGAAGCGCGCCGAGACGAATATCAGGCGAGTATTCGCGAGGTGCGCGACAAAGCCATCGGCCCATTTCG
>CAIQGU010000069.1 GCA_903871435.1 uncultured Burkholderiales bacterium
CGCGGGTTTCGGCAATGAAAAATTCCGGGGATTGAAGGTCACGCATCGCCGTGCAATGTACGCCTCTTGCCGGCCGCTTGGTGCTGCCGGGGTAGCTTCGCCTACGGCGCGGCAGGGCCCATGGAGCCCTGCAGTTCGGTGGAAGCCTTGAGCGCCTCCATCGGCAGCCCGTCGTGGACGGTGAGCGGGCCGGGGGCCGACTGCATGATGCGGCCACCGGATGTAATGGTGACGCTAGCCGTGTGCTTTGGGTCATTGCGGTACTGCTGGAGGATCTGTTGCAGCGCCGCGGCCGCCGACTTGGCGGGCGGCAGGTTTTGCGGCCTGGCGCCGGCGTTGGATGGTCCATCCGCCGATGCGGAGTCGGACGAAAGCGCCGACCGGTTGCCAGGATCGGCCGTCTGCGATTGCGATTCGTCCGTGCGCCGATCTTTCTTCAGCGCCGGCGTCCGTGCCGGCGACGACATCATGGTGAGCATTTTCTCGATGAAAGCCGGCGTGCGCAGGTGGCCCGAGCTCGATACGAGGGAAAAAATGCCAATGAAAAAGGCGAGCAACAGCATGCCGATGAGCAGGCCAAGCAGTGCCAGGGTGTTGCTGTTGTTGGTGGAGGCCAAAGTGAAGGCATTGTTGAAGCTATTGCGTGGCGCAAACCGGTGGTAAACGGTGGAAAACCCCGTGAATTCCGGTGCAGCCGGCCCGATTAGGCCTACTGGCATCAGGGGGATGCCAGGGGCGCCCCGCTAGGAAACGGTGCGTTGACCTGCGTGGCCCACCCGCCGATTGCGCAACTTGAGCGCAGCCAGCACGAGCACAACGGTCAGCCCGCTCAACAGGAGGGTCTGTTGCTGGCCGGGCATGAAGCCCAGCAACACCAGGACGCCGATGATGCCCAGAACGACGGCATAGCTGAGCCAGGGGAAGAGCCACATACGGAACGCAAGCTTCACGCCGCTGGCCTCCAGCAGCTTGCGTTGCCGGATCTGCGCGCCGGCAATGACCAGATAGACGACCAGGATGATGTCGCCCGAGGTGCTGGCGAGCAAGGTGAAAACATCCTCGCTCAGCACCATCTGCGCGAACGCTGCCAATAGCCCAGCCCCGCAGCCGATGAGGATACCGGCTATGGGTACCTGGTTGCGGGCAGTGGCTGCCAGGAAAGCCGGTGCATCACCATTGCGCGCCAGTTCATGCAGCATCCGCGAGGTGATGTAGACGCCCGAATTGAGACACGACAGTACCGCCGTGATGATGACCAGCGCCATGAGCGCCCCGCTACCCGGGATGCCGATGAGGTCGAGCACCGGCTTGAAAGGCGAGATACCGGCAACCACGGTATCCCACGGCAGGATGGTAACGATCACCAGAACGCTGAGCACGTAAAAGGCGAGGATGCGCATGGCCACCGCCCGCGCTGCACGCGCGACGTTGCCGGCCGGATCACCCGACTCGGCGGCCGCAATGGCCGCGACCTCGCTCCCCATCATGGAAAACACCACGACCGGAACCGCGGCCAGCAGGCCACCCCAGCCCAGGGGAAAAAAGCCGCCATGGCCCAGCAGCGTAGAGCCGGTTGCGGCCGCGCGGAAAAAAACGATGAAGGCCAGGCCAATGGCGATGAAGGCGATGATGGCCGAGACCTTGATCACGGCAAACCAGAATTCGAGCTCGCCATAGGCGCGCACCGAAACCAGGTTGCTGATAGCCGTGCCCACCACCAGCAGTAATCCTATGGCCCATATCGGGGCGTGCACGCCCGCGGCTTGCAGCAGCTTCGCGCCCGCGACCGTCTCGGCGCCGACCGTGAACACCCAGAAATACCAGTACAGCCAGCCGGTGAGAAATCCCGCCCAGGGACCGAGGGCAAGGGCCGCATACTGCACGAAAGAGCCTTGCCCCGGCCGGGCAACCGCCATCTCGCCCAGCATCCGCATGATGAGGAAGATCAGCAGCCCCGAAGCGGCATAGGTGATGAGCACGGCCGGTCCCGCCTTGGCGATGGCACCGCTGCTGCCTACGAAAAGGCCGGCGCCGATGATGCCGCCAAAGGAGATCATCGTCACATGGCGCGACTTGAGTCCGTGCGACAGGCCCGTGCTCGCCGCCGCCGCATCGGTAAGCGCTGCGTTGCTGGTCATGATCCTCCCGCCGGCCGCGTGC
>CAIQGU010000070.1 GCA_903871435.1 uncultured Burkholderiales bacterium
ACTTGGCAATGGAGTGGAACTACAGCTTCGGCTACGCAGTTACTAAGCGGGATTGTTGGAAGCTATCAATGGTCGTGTGTGGCTGAGCGGCGGGGACCCCTACCAGGGACCAAGCTTCTTCAGCACGTACGCGAATCAGTTCGGACGCGCGGACACTTTTCATCAGTGGTTCTATCCGCCCACGTGGTATCTGCCGGCGAGCGCGCTGGCGCGCTGTTCCTTTGAACAGGCAACGCGCATCTGGGGTGGCATCAGCCTGCTGGCACTGGTCGCCGGTGCGGCCTTGCTCGCGCGTGCGTTCGCAACGAGGCTGGCGCAGCCCGTCTCCTTTCTGTTCACGGGCCAGCTGCTGTTCCTCGCACTGCTGCAGGACACGGCGATCAGCCTGTCGATTGGCCAGACGAGCGCCCTTCTATACCTTGGCATCGCGTGCGTGCTGTGCGCGCTCGCGGAGTCCCCGGAGACCGCCGCGCGCGCGGCCAGGGCTGCGCCTGCCACAGTTGCGGGCGCCTCCACCGCGCTGCCAGTCGCAAGCGCGTCTGCGCCGTCCCAGGGCGGGACTGCAAGGGCAGGCCTGCTGGTCATCGGTCTGACACTGGTCGCCCTGAAGCCCAATATCGGGCTCGTGATCTGGTTTCTTGCCATCGGTTCGGGCGCCTGGGCGGGCCTCGCATGGGCCTGCCTCGTGCAGGTGCTGCTCGCCGTGCCGGCCATGCTTGCCAATGGCGTGGTCGCCTCGCTGGCCGGGTTTCTCGCCAATGTGGCCCACTATCGCAGCGTCGGCATCGAGGCCAATCTGCCACCGGACCAGACAGGTTTGGTCAATCTGGCGAGCCTGGTTCTGCACGTGACGCCTTCGACCGGGCTGCTGGTCGCGCTGGCGGCGGCGCTCGCATGGCTGTTCGGCTGGCGCGCCCACGCCGCCCGGCCGGCCCAGCCGGTCCGGTCAGCGCTGCCGATGCTGCTGCTCGTGGTGGCGTTGATGCTCGCGCTGGTGCCCTTGCACAGCTACGACATGGTGCTGATGGCGATCCCGATGTTGGCGCTCGTGCGGGCGCAAGGTGTCGCGCGCTTCGCGCTGCTGCTTGCCGCGCTGGTGACGCTACGCGCGCCTGCACTGGGAGAACGCTTCGGCCTGCACCATCCTGCCAGCCTGATCTTCCCGGGCAGCCTGCTCGAGTCGCTGGGCTGCGTTTTCCTGCTCGTGGGCTGCGCCCTGGCGGTGTTTCCTCCACGCACGTGGCGCGCACAAAAAAAGACGCCGCAGGGCTAGCCCTGCGGCGCGCAACGGGAGGTCTACCAAGGAGATTGATCCCAGGCGATGCAACCACGGCGTTCTAGGCTGGGACCGGCCCCGGAACACCCACTACGAAAACGGTGCTGCGTGTAAGGCTTCGCTTTACGCGTTGGTCTTGGCGACACGGGGTTCCGGACGCGGGTGAATGCGCGGACGGCCCGGCTTGGCGAATTCGGACAGGGGGCCCGAGACTTTGCGGGTGCGGCCTTCAGGGAAGCGGATGTCCGGAGCCCAGGTATTGAACAGCAGCGCCGAGTTGAGCAGCAGCGCGGGGTTGTAGCCAGCGGGGAGGTCGGTGCGCTGCTTGGCTTCGTGGACGATCAGGTTGCTGGTGTTCATGGTGTGTGATCCTCAGGGTTCGTATGCGGGTATCGGGGTCTTGCCTGCCGGTGGCGCTTTGAGCGCTGATCCATCCCGGCGCTACGGCTAAACACTAAGCATTGCCCGTGCCAACAATAAAACCTGATTTAAAACAGAGTACTAAAAATCACTTGTAATTTCTTTGTGAAAGTGTGTGACGGTCTGCGTCACTATTGAGTTACGCAAAATGCATAAATGCGCGTATTACGTCAGTTTTCGCTCGCCTTGCCCTGATTGATATAGGAAATTCTCTACGTCCCCCGGAATGCGACAGAAATCGTCGGCGAATTCAAGGCATTCAACGAAGGGGCAGGACACGCGGCGGTCGCGCAGGAACACCGTGCGCTCGCGGCGTTCCAGGTACTCGCGGAACAGCGGTGCGAGCGGGGCAGCGCCGGCGACACCCGCTGCGATCGGCAGTCCCTGGTGGCGCGCAAATTCGGTGAGGCGGCGAAACAGGCGCGGCAGGATCAACTGGTCCTGGGTCAGGCGATCAAGCGCACCCAGCGCAATGGGCTGGCTGCTGCGATCGGCTGACCACACCCCAAGGCCTGCCCTGCGCGCGCCTTTGCAGTGGCGATCCAGCGTGCTCAGCCAGTCGTCCGGCAACTGGGCATGGAAATCCGGATAGGCGGCACCGCTTGCGAGCAATTGGGCATTGATGCTCTCGACACAGTCGGCATTTGCACGACCGGATCCGGTACACAGCACGCCTACTGCGCGCTGATAGACGTCCACCGCCAGCACGCAGGCGGTTACTTCGACCGGCTCAGCGTCGATTCGCCTTAAGTCTCGACACGAGGACGCACTGCATAAGGCCGCGCGGAAGGCCTCGGTCGCTGCCACAGCGTAGGCCAGCGGCTGGTGGCGCAGGGCGGGTGGCGCTGCACTGAAGCTCAGTTCCGGCGCGTCGAGCGCGGCCAGCCGCAGGGTCAGCGCGCCATCGCTACGGCAGCGAACCGGCCAGTCCGGGCCGAACCAGCGGCCGCCCGCGATCGGCGTGAGATGGACCGTATCGCCGTCGATGATGTGATGCGAATGGACCTGCGCATCGATCCAGCTTGGCGTGCCTCCAATCATTTTCATCCCCTTCGGGATAATTTTTTGTATTCTTCGATCTATTCTCTAGATCTGGCGCATCGCATTCACTTTGAAGCGGGCGCCCATCGGCCCGTCCATCACCCTTCTCCGAGCCCGAATTTGCGTATCCCTTTCGACTCGCGGCGCATCACCAGTCTGCTCGCTGAGATCAACCCGCTGTGGTTGCTGGCAGCGGGGGCCCTGCTGATGGTACTCGTCGCCACGCACGTTGCGCGCCAGCACGTGCGCGACAGCGAATGGTTGCAGGCGCGCCTGACAGGCGCATCCCTGGTCGATGCCCTGCACGCCTATGCCGAGGCCACCCCACCGGGTGCGTCGCCGCGCCCGGCGGCATTGGCGGACCTGATCGATGACACGCGCTCGGGGCAGCATCACAACTGGCTGGATGCGGCGAGCGCCGAAGCGCTGAAGGATCCGGCCAACTGGAAGCTGCTGCGTGATGCAAAGGGTGGCCTGCTCGGCGCGCATCTGCTCAATATTCCTGCCGGCGTCACCGTCAACAGCCCGAATGCTGGCGCGGGCGGCAAGGGCGCGGGGGCTGAAGCGGGGACGGATGGGATCGCAAGTGCGGACAGTACTGATCTCAGCACGTACGTGGTCGACGCGAATGCGGTGGTCGCCGAGCCCGTCGCACCCTCAGCGCAGACCGTGCTCCAGGCGACGCTGCCGCAGCCTGTCATGCCGGACACGCCGGTGCCGACACCGGAGAGTGTTGCGGCCGCCAAGGCCCGGATGACGCAGGCGGCGGCGTCCCGGCCGACGTCCGCGGCAGCCAGCGCGCCCACCCCACCCGGGCCGTCAGCGCCGGCGGAAGCGGCCTCGCCAGGCCTGGCCACCCTGCCGGCACTGCGTGTCGCGCAGGCCCCGGTGCTGGGTACCCAGGCTGCCAGCGCCGCCAAGACCACGGTGCCCCACGCCGAAGCACAACCCAGTCTGAAACCGACGCGTATCATCGCGGCGCTCGAGGCGCGTCAGGTCCTGAGACTGAGCGGCGGCAGCGATCCCGACGCGCCTCCAGTCTTCACGCCGCCGCCGGCCAGCGCGTCACCCAAGAAGACCGGTGCGCCCCGCCGTGCGGGCATCAGCGTACCTGACGGTCCGGCGGGCGCAGCGCAGGCGGGGTCTGCCACAGCGTCGGGCCGCCAGTCCAGCGACAGCCCTGTCGCCAAGGGTGGCGCCGGAAAGACGGGCACCGCCGCCCAGGGGCCTTCGGTCACGAGAAGCACGGCTGTCGCTCGCACAGCCGGCACCGCTGGCACGGCCGCGAGCGGGAGCGCGAGCAGCGTGGCGTCTGCCTTGACCGGCGCGCGCAGCAGCACGCGCGACGCTGTGGCGGGCATGCAGGCCCCCCAGCGTACGACGGCGCCAAGCCCGGATGCCTCGACG
>CAIQGU010000071.1 GCA_903871435.1 uncultured Burkholderiales bacterium
TGCCGTGCTGTTGAGACAGCGCCTCGCGCTCGGCGGTGAGCGCGGTGAGCAGTTTGTCGAGCTGTTCGTCGTCCTGCAGGCTGCGCAGGCCCTGCGTGTTGGGCGACGATATGTTGATGGTGACGTAATCGGCGTGCGGGTATACCGCCGCCAGGCACAGACGGTAATCGTCCAGCGCCGCCTCCACCGGGGTCAGCGCATTCTTGCCGATATTGAGGCCCAGCACACCGCGGTACGTGGCCCGTTGCACATTGGCCACGAACTGCTCGACACCGCCGTTGTTGAAACCCAGCCGGTTGATCAGCGCCTGCGATTGCGGCAGACGGAACATGCGCGGCTTGGGATTGCCGGGCTGCGGCCGCGGCGTGACGGTACCGACTTCGACGAAGCCGAACCCCATGGCACCCAGGGCATCGATGTGCGCGCCGTTCTTGTCCAGCCCTGCCGCCAGGCCCACCGGATTGGGAAACTGCAGCCCCATCACCGTGACAGGTTCGCCCTCCAGCGGCACGTCGAGCAGGCGCGATGCGCCCAGCTCGTGCGCGCGCTGCAGGCCTTCGAGGGTGAGATCGTGAGCGCGCTCGGGGTCGAGTGCGAACAGCAACGGCCGTGCCAGGCCGTACAGCGCGCCGCAGGCCCGCGTAACGCTCACGCGTGCGACGGGGCGCCGCGCTGCCAGCTGCCCTGCTGCAGTGTTTCCACCGGTTGGAACCGCGCCTTGTAGGCCATCTTGTTGCTCTCGCCTATCCAGTAACCCAGGTAAAGATACGGCAGCGACAGGCTCTTGGATTGCGCGATCTGCCACAGCACGTTGTACGTGCCATAGCTAGCCCCGGGTTCCTCCGGGTCGTAGAAGGTATAGACCGACGACAGGCCGTCACTGAGCACGTCGATGATGGACACCATGCGCAAGGTGCCCAGCGCGCCGCTGGGCGCGTGCGGCGCCACGGGATCGCGAAATTCCACGAGGCGCGTGTTGACCTTGGTCTGCAGCAGGAACTGGGAATATTGTTCGCGGCTGTCGTTGTCCATGCCGCCGCCGGAATGGCGCGAGGCCTGGTAACGCAGATACAGATCGTAGTGCTCGTGATCGAACGCCAGCGAAACGACCCGCGCGTACAGCGCCCGGTGTTCCTTCAGGGCCCGCCGCTGGCTGCGGTTGGGCTGGAACTCCTGCACGGGCACGCGCACCGGTACACAGGCGCGGCAGCCTTCACAATTGGGCCGGTAGGTGAATATGCCACTGCGGCGAAAGCCGGCCCGAACCAGTTCGCTATAGACGTCCGCGTTGATGAGATGCGCTGGCGTTGCCACCTGGGAGCGCGCCTGGCGCCCGTCGAGATAGCTGCAAGGATAGGGCGCCGTTGCATAGAACTGCAGCGTCGAGAACGGCAACTCCTTGAGATTGGCCACCGGTCAGTACTTTTCCAGAAGTCGGTTCAAGGGCGTGTTTCGGTAAATGCGCCAATCGACGGGCGTCTGGGCTGCCGCCTGAGCCACGTGAACGCAAAAATCTGCGCGTGGCATCTCGCGGGCCCCCAGCGAAGCCAAATGGGCTGTCTTTTGCTGGCAGTCTATCACCGGCACCCGCTCGTGCGACAGTAAAGCCACCAGCGCCGCCAACGCGATCTTGGAGGCATCGGTGACCCGGGCAAACATCGATTCGCCGAAAAACATCCTGCCCATGGCCACCCCGTAGGCGCCCCCTACCAGGGCGCCGTCCTTCCAGACCTCGATGCTGTGGGCCATGTCGCGCGCTGCCAGCCCGACGTAGGCGGCGATGATTTCCTCGGTGATCCAGGTGCCGTCCTGACCATTGCGAGGCTGGGCGCAGGCACGCATGACCGCGGCGAAATCATGGTCCAGCCGCAGATCCCAGGCCGGATCGGCCATTACCGCGCGCAGGGTCTTGTGCAGGGATCGGGATACCCGGAACTCGTCCGTGCGCAGGACCATGCGCGGGTCTGGACTCCACCACAGCACAGGGTCCCCAACGGAATACCAGGGAAAGATTCCCTGCGGGTAGGCCGCCAGCAAGTCCTCGGTGGAGATGGTCTCCGACGCTGCCAGCAAGCCGTTGGGGGTGGCTAACGCGCCGGCAACGTCCGGAAAGGCTGTCCCCGGCAGCCGCCAGGCAATCATCCCGTGCTGGTGCGGTCAGCCTGAGGGCGCGCGGGCAGTTCACGCGTATGAGTGCCGAAACTGCCCCGGGCACGGTCCTCGAAAAACAATTGCAATGTGGTGGAGACGGTGCGAAACGCCAGGTCGTCCCAGGGTATTTCGCTCTCCCGGAACAGGCGCACATCGAGGCTTTCAACGCCGGCGCTGAAATCGCGGTCGAGCAGTTGCGCGCGGTAAAAGAGGTGGATCTGTTCCACGCCGGGCACGTCGATCATGGTGAACAGTGGCCCCAGCGTAATACGCGCATTGGCCTCCTCGGCCGTTTCGCGGCTGGCGCCCTGACCGGCAGTTTCGCCCACTTCCATGAAACCGGCGGGCAGGGTCCAGTAGCCCAGGCGGGGCTCGATGGCCCGCTTGCACAGCAGCACCTGATCCTCCCACACCGGTATGGTGCCGACGACCGGCCGCGGGTTCAGGTAATGGATGGCGCCGCACCGGTCGCAGCAGTCCCGCTCGCGGGAGTCACCCTCCGGGATGCGGCGCGTAA
>CAIQGU010000072.1 GCA_903871435.1 uncultured Burkholderiales bacterium
ACAAGGCGCTTGTAAATTGAGACGCGGTTCAGCATGTTCGATTGTCCTGCGTGGATTTGATGCGGGTCACCAATGCCTGCTCCGCCCTCAGGCGGCTACCTTGTTGATATGGTCGATATCCTCGCTGGACATCAGTCGGTCGATATCCACCAGGATGAGCATTCGGGCTTCGTCGCCGTCACCCACACTGCCCAGGCCGGTGATGTAATCGGCGTCCATCATGGATTGGAATTCGGGAACGGCCTTGATCTGCGCCGGAGCGAGCTCCAGCACGTCGCTGACCGAGTCAACGACGGCGCCGACGATGCGGCCCGCCAGGTTGAGGATGATCACGACCGTGAACTCGTCGTACCTGGCCTCGCCCAGGCTGAATTTGATGCGCAGGTCGATGATCGGCACGATCACCCCGCGCAGATTGATCACGCCCTTTATGAAAGAAGGCGCACCGGCGATCTTGGTCACCGTGTCGTAACCCCGGATCTCCTGCACCTTGAGGATGTCGATACCGTACTCCTCGGTATCGAGCCTGAAGGTCAGGTATTCATTTGCCTGTACCGAGGCGGCATCCAAGCGTTCCATCACACCCATCTTGCGACTCCCATCATGGCGTATTGCGGCTCCGGGACGTATCTGCGCTAACTGCCGTGTTCTCCCGGTAGTACATATCGGATTGTCCCCGCGACATGCTGGATCTCAATCGCCGGATATCCGCGCCGTTTCCATCATTGGCGCGCCATTTCCGGATGGCGGGGTCGACCCGGCCCGCATAGCCGGGTTTGTGGGCTCACGCCTGAATTACGGCGCGGGCTACCAACTCTTGAGCTTGGCCCGCAGACGGGAGACGGCCTGGCTGTGCAGCTGGCAAACGCGGGACTCGGTGACACCCATGACAGCGCCGATTTCCCGCAGATTCAGGTCCTGCTCGTAATACATGCTCATGAGGAGCTTTTCACGCTCGGGAAGGTCCTCGATGGCGGCGACCAGGGCAGTGCGGAAACGCTTGTCGCGCAGGATCTCCAGCGGTTCGCCGCCCGCCTGGGCGACATGCCGCTCAAGATAGTCATCACCATCGACGCCGCCGCCCAGGTCGTCGAAATAGACCAGCTGGGCGCCACGCGCGTCGCCCAGCAGTTCCTGATATTCGGGAACCGACATGTGCAGCTCCTGGGCGATTTCGCCTTCCTGCGGTGCCCGCTGCAGGCGCTGCTCCAGCCGGTGGATGGCGTTCTCGATATCCCGCTGGCTCTTGCGGGCCGACCGCGGCAGCCAGTCGCCGGCGCGCAGCTCGTCGAGCATGGAGCCGCGGATCCGGCTGGCGGCATAGACCTCGAATTGTGTGCCCTGCGATTCCTCGAAACGATTGACAGCGTCCATCAGGCCGATCATGCCGGCCTGGATCATGTCGTCGAGCTCGACGTTGGCAGGCAGCTTGGCGATCATCTGGTGCGCAATGCGCCGCACCAGCGGAGCATATTGCTTCGCATAGTCCTTTTGCCGCTCTACCGTGCCGCGCGCGTTATAAACGAAAGCGTCGTTCTTCAAAACACACTCTCCACGGATCGGTGCCGTGCTTCGGCACGGGTAGGCGACGGCCGCAAGTCCGGCAACGGCCTCGCAGCAAGCAGCTTCGCGCCAAAGTGGCGCTGCGCCATTGCCGCCATCCCAGACAACAGCCTACCGGCTGCAGCTTCCCCCATACCCAGAAAAAGAAGGTGAAAAGTATCGATCTCCGCCTCACCCATGCCCTGGCGGACAGCTGTCAGCACGGCGGCGCTGGTTTCTCCGCCATTGGTGACGGGGATGAGCGCGTCCGACTGGCGCACCCAGGGCGGCAGATTGCGTATCCAGCCGGCGCGTGCCGCGGGCAGCACAAGCAGCACGCGCTGCATTTCCTGCGCCAGGCTGGCAATCGCGGCGCATACCCGGCGGGCGTGCCGTTCATCGGTCATCGCACTATCCAGAGCGCGCGCGGCCGGCAGTACCCAAAGCGCTTCGCCCGCGGCTACGCAGGCGTCCGGCGCGCCACAGTCTCCGGCCAGCAGATGCTCCAGGTCGTAGCGCAGCTTCATGTCCAGTGCGACGGCAACCTGCGTGCGGGCCGCGTCGATTACCAGCGTCGGTCCCTCGCACGCGGCGTGCTGGCGCGCGCGTGCCGCGAGCGCCTGGGCCTGTGGCGCGGAACGCATGGCCGGCGTCAGCACGATCGTGCAGCGCGGCCCCTCCGGCGCGAACATGCGCCGCAAGCCACTGGCCTGGTCGGCGGGGATGTCTGGGGCTACGGTTACGGCGGTATCAGGCAACGAGGACTCCCGTGCGGGCCAGCGCCTGCAGTTCGTCGCTGTCGAGCGCAAAGGCTGCGCCGAAGGGCTTGAGGGCGATATGCGCCAGCAGGGGCGGGTTGCCGGGGTGCCAGTCCTCGGGCACACGCTGACCGTTCGTCAACCCCAGCAACGGCGTCTGAAAACGCATCAACGCGTCCAGCGCGCCACCGATGCGCGCAGCCTCGTCGATCTTGGTGAGGATCGCGCCGTGGGCGGAATCCACCCGCCAGCCGCGGGCAACCTCGTCAAGCGTTTCGGCGTGCGAGGCGGCATTGATCAACAGCACGCGTTTGACCGGACGATCGTCGAAGCGCACTTGATCGATCATGGCCAGCATGTCGCCCAGGCGTGGATCGCGCTGCGACATTCCGCAGGTGTCGATCAGTATCTGGCGGCGGCCTTGCAGCGAACTGAGCAATTCGCGCAGGCTCGCGACGTCGTGCGCCGTATGGACGGGAACCCCCAGGATACGGCCGTAGCCGCGCAACTGTTCGTGAGCCCCCATGCGATAGGAATCCAGGGTAACGAGGCCCAGGGCAGCGGCACCATGGCGGACGACGAAGCGTGCCGCGATCTTGGCGATGGTGGTGGTCTTGCCAACGCCCGTGGGTCCAACCAGGGCAACCGCTCCCGGATTCAGGAGCGGATTGTCGACGTCGCCGGGGCAGCGCACATACTGGCCGATGACCTGCTGCAGCCATGCGTCCGTGGTCTTGGGTTCGAGCGTCGCGGGTGCGGCATCGCCGACCCGGCGGGCCAATTGCGGTGAAAAGCCCGACATGATCAAGCGCGTCATCACCTGGCGGCGCACCGGAGCCTGAGGGGCGACGGCCGTCCTCGACGCCGGCGCTGCGACGGGGTCGGCGCCGTGCGCTGTGGCTGGGGCAGCCGATGCCGGCGCGACTCCCGCGGTATCCATGGCGACGGGAACGTCAGGGCCGGACGTGGCTGCGGCCGGCGCATGGGGCGCTACGGCATCGGGCGGGGGCAACTCCGCGTGCGCCAGTCGATCCTCGAGCCGGCTGATGCGATCGTTGAGAGTGGAACGCAGCGACTGCAGTTCGGCCATCAGGCGCGAATCGGGCAGCGCTGCCGCCGTGGCGGCACCCTGCAAAAGCGTGGAATCCGGCACGGGCGCTTGCGCGGCCAGCGGCGCGGCGGGTGACGGCGCAGGCAATACTGCGGCCGGCGCTGCAATCTGCGCTACGGTCGGCGCCGCAATCGGCGCAGCCGCCGGAACGGCCCGTTGTTCCACTGCCGCGTTGACGATAGAAGCCGCAGCCGGCACCACTGGCGCCGGGGCTTGATCGAGTACCTGGGCAGGCGCCGGAGCGGGCGCGGGCGCGACGGCCACCTCACGGACGGCGTGGGGGACAGCTGCCGCTGGTTCGAAGGCGAGCGGTGCGGGCATGGCCAGGGCCGCTGCGACCGGTGATACCAGCCCCATCTCTGCGGATCCGCCCGTGCGCGACGGACGGCGGCGAAACACGGCGGGTGGCGAGGTTTCGGGCAGCTCGGCGAATTGCACGCGCGGCCCGGGCGCCGGTGCGGCGGGCATCAAGGCCTGACCCATAGGCGGCGCCGTGCGCTGCAGCGGGGCCCGGGGCGCGGTACCGCGCACGATGGCGGACGGCATGATCGATGGCGCGGTCGAGGGCACCGGCGGTTCATCCATTTCGCCAGCCACCTGCTGGTACATCGTCAAGCCGTCGTTGCGGGGCGCCGCTTCCGCCGACTGGCGGCGGATGAATTCCTGAAAGCTCTCCGGCGCCGTGCGTCGTGCAGGGGCTGGAGCGGCGCTTGCCGAGTTAGCCGGCGGCCGCGCGGGCTTGCGGGCCGCCGGCATGGAGACCGGGGCGGGCATGGGCGCGGGCACAAAATCATCCACCAGGGCATCCATCTGCCCCTGGGCCGCGGCGATGATCTCCACCCGGTTGGGACCCGCACGCCGGTTGGAAAGGATGACGGCATCCGCGCCCAGTTCTTTGCGTATCCGCTCAAGCGCTTCGCGCGCTGTCGGGGCAACGTATCGTCTGAATCCCATTTTCATCTCCCTGCTTCAAACCTGATCAGGCCGCGGCGGTTGCCGCGACACGTCCGCCTTGCGTTGCGGACTCATTCCGGAAATTCACGGCAACGTCGTGCATGCGACGGGCTCCTAGGACCTTGCGCCCAGCACATTGCTGACGCGTACCGAACTGGTTTCCGGAATCTCGGCGTGCCCCAGAACGCGTAGCCGTGGCGCGGCGCGCTTGAGCAGCCGTGCCAGCGGCACGCGCAAGCGGTCGGGGACCAGCAGCGTGGGCGTGAGACCCGCGTCCTCCTGCCGCTTGGCCGCGGCTGCGGCGCCGCGCTGCAGGAGTTCAACCAACCCTGGCTCGAACGCGGCGCCTTCGCCGGGTCCGCCCAGGGACTGCGTCAGGACTTTTTCCAGATCCTGGTCCAGGGCGATGACGGGCAGATCGCGAGTGCCACCAAACAGCGTCTGGGCGATGGAAGCGCGCAGGGCCGAGCGCACCAGCGCGGTCAGGTCCGCGGCATCGGTGGAACGCGTCGCGCCATCCGTGAGTGTTTCGACGATGCTGCGCATATCCCGTATGTGGACACCCTCTTCGAGCAGGTTGCCCAGGATCTTCTGCAAGGTAGCCAGGGGGATGAGCTTGGGCACCAGGTCGTCCATCAGCTTGGGTTGCAGGCGCCCGAAGTGATCGACCAGGGCCTGGGTCTCGGCGCGTCCCAGCAATTGTCCGGCGTGCGTGAGGAGCAGATGGTTGATGTGCGTGGCAACGACCGTTGCGCAATCGACGACCGTATAGCCCAGCACCTGCGCGGATTCGCGCTGCTTGGCGTCGATCCAGACCGCCGGCAGGCCAAAAGCCGGGTCCTTGGTCGGTGTGCCGGGAATTCCTTGCGTGACGCCGCCCGGGTTGATCGCCAGCCACAAACCGGGGAAGGCCTCGCCCTCCCCTATGCCCACGCCCTTGAGCAGCACGCGGTACTGGCTGGGCTTGAGTTCGAGGTTGTCGCGGATATGCATGGAAGGCGGCAGAAAGCCGATTTCCTGTGCGAACTTCTTGCGGATGGCGCGGATGCGCTTGAGCAGTTCGCCGTCTGCGCCCGAGTCGACCAGGGGAATGAGCCGGTAGCCCACCTCCAGCCCGAGCACATCTACCGGAACAATGTCCTCCCAGCTGGCCTCCTGCGATGGCGGCGGGGCCGGAACGGCGGCAGCCGTCGCGGCCTCCTGCTTATCGCGTTCGGCGCCGGTCACCAGCTTCCATGCGAGAAAGCCGCAGGCGCCCGCCAGCAGCAGGAATACGATGGTGGGCATGCCGGGGATGATGCCCAGCAGGAAAAGGATGACCGCGGTAATCATCAGGGCGCGGGGCGTTGCGAACATCTGCGTGACGATCTGGCTGCCGACGTCGTTATCGTCCTTGCCGACACGCGAGACGATCAGGCCGGCGGCGATGGAAATCACCAGCGCGGGAATCTGCGCCACGAGGCCGTCGCCGATGGTGAGCAGCACGTAGTTGTCGACGGCGGTGGCAAAGTCCAGATCGTGCTGCAGCACACCGATCGCAAAGCCGCCGATGACATTGATGAAGAGAATCAGGATACCGGCCACGGCATCGCCGCGGACGAACTTGCTGGCGCCGTCCATGGCGCCATAGAAGTCCGCTTCCAGGCCAATATCGGTGCGGCGGCGGCGCGCTTCCTTGTCGTCGATAAGGCCGGCGTTCATGTCGGCATCGATGGCCATCTGCTTGCCCGGCATCGCATCCAGGGTGAAGCGCGCAGCCACCTCGGCGATTCGCCCGGCACCCTTGGTGACCACCATGAAGTTGATCACCACCAGGATGGCGAACACGATGAGGCCTACCGCAAAGTTGCCGCCGATCACGAAATGCCCGAAGGATTCGATCACCTTGCCGGCCGCGGCCGATCCGGTGTGACCGGAAGTCAGCACAACCCGGGTCGAGGCCACGTTCAGCGACAGCCGCATCAGGGTGGTCAGCAGCAGCACCGTTGGAAATGCCGCGAAATCGAGCGGGCGCTTGGTGTAGGCCGAGACCATCAGGACGATCAGCGCCAGCGCAATATTGAAGGTGAAGAGCAGGTCCAGGACGAACGCCGGCAGCGGCAGGATCATCATCGCCAGGATCAGGAAGACGATCAGCGGCACGGCCAAAGAGCGCCAGGGCAAGGCGCGCAGTAGCGGGTGGCTGAGTATGGCGTTCATGATGTCCTGACGGCTGTGGTTATGGGTCGGTGGGGTGATGGTTTCGGTTATGAATCAAGCAGCGGCGGGCTTCGGTCGCTCACACCCGCGCCATCGGCGCGAGCGGGTCCATGCCTTCGGGCACCTCGATGTCACCCGGCTCAACCGGGCGCGGCCCCTGCCCTTGCGCGTGACGGCGCAACTGGAAGACATAGGCGAGCACCTGGGCGACAGCGGTATAGAGGGCCGCCGGGATTTCCGAACCGAGTTCCACGTGCTGATAGAGCGCGCGTGCGAGCGGCGGCGCCTCGAGCTGTGGCACGCCGGCCTCGCGACCGAGTTCGCGGATCCGGGCGGCGACTGCGTCCATGCCCTTGGCCACGACCACCGGCGCACGGTGCCGGTCGTCCATGTACTTGAGGGCAACGGCAAAGTGCGTCGGATTGGTGACGATCACGTCGGCCTTGGGAACGGCCGCCATCATGCGGCGGCGCGCCATCTCGCGTTGCACCTTGCGCACCTGCGCCTTGAGGCGCGGATCGCCCTGCATTTCCTTGTCCTCCTGGCGCACTTCCTGCACCGTCATTTTCAGGCGGTTGCGAAACGAGATGATCTGATAGGGAACGTCGATGGCGGCCATGGCCGCCAGCGTCACGGTGAGCAGCGCGAAGGCGGTGAGCACCAGTCCGAAAAGCTGCGACAGGGCCTGGGGCAGCGAATCGGAGGCCAGGCTCGCGAACTGCTCCATGTGGCCCACGATATAGAAGCCACCGACAACGGCGAGCAGCAGCGCCAGCAGCAGCGTCTTGCCCAATCCGACCAGTGACTGGACGGACAGCAGCCGCTGGAAGCCGGTAACGGGATCGAGCCGCGACAGGTTGGGCAGCAGCGAAGTCGGCGCGAACAGCCAACCGCCGATCAGCAGCGGCGAGGCAATAGCGGCCACCAACATGACTGCCAGCACGGGCGCGGTAGCCGTCAGCGCTTCGCCCACCAGTTGACCGAGGCGTTCGGACATGCGGGTGGGGTCGGTTGCGGTTACCGCGTCGAACTGCAGGCCACGCACCAGCAGGCCCCGGCTGGCAGTGGCGATGGATTGACCGGCGATCGCCAGCACCGCTACCGACGAGCCGACGATGCAAAAATGCGCAAGATCGCGCGAGCGCGGAACCTGGCCTTCCTTGCGTGCGTCCTCATACCGCTTGGCGGTAGGGTCTAAGGTGCGGTCTTGCCCGCTTTCCGATTCGGCCATCGAAGCTCAACCCATGCGACGCAGTGCGCGCACGTATTTGTGGGATCGCTTCGATTATTCGGCCATGGGAATTGCGGAAAGGTCCGAATATCGGCACGAGTACCGGGTACTTTAGGGTTGCGCAGTAAAAAAATTGCTGGTCAATGTGGTGACCTGAATCAACTAATTTTCACCCCCCAGCCTTCAGTTGCGTCTCGTGGCGCCGAAACCATTGGACGGAGAGCCCGTATTTCGCGGGCGCAATCAGCAACGGAAGCCGCAATGACCAGAATCACGCTGTTTCGCCAATTTGCAGAAGACGCTACCAGCCCCCTGGAGGCACTGGCCAAGACCGTGGATGTGGAATCAGTGCCCGCAGCAAGTCGCGATGAGGGGCACGGCACGGTGGGAACACCCACGGCCATGCTCTCCAATCCCGACGGGCGCGACCTTTTCGTCTGGTTCGAGGACACCTCGGAGCGCCGGCAGGACGGGGAACGGGGCATAGCGGGTCTGCCCGAATCCTTGCTGCCGGTCGCGTTTGGCATGAAGGTCATGGAACGCCGTTATGCCGCAGGACACCTGCACCTGCTGACGGCCATCCGGATCCGCTGCCGCGAGCGCACCAACGAGCGCATTGCCGCCATCTACACCGCGGCGCTGGCCGTGGGCACTGTTGCCTGGATGGGCACCGGCGCACAGTACGAACTGGCGTGGAACGCGCTTTATGCAGCAGAGAGCGAGGGCCTTGACCCTGCCTGATGGACCGTGAGCACGGGGATCGCGCGGGTGGGAGGCCGTCCGCGCATCCCCGGAGTTGCTGGCGAGCGCAGCTTCGCAGGTAACGGGCCGGTGCGTGGCGCTCAGCCGGCCCTTGCGGTACCCAGGGCCTTGCGTTGCTCGGCTTCGACGCGATTGACGTAACGCTGGACCATGGTCCGCGCCTGGGTGGTGAGGTCGACGAACTCGCAACCGCAGCGCCGGGCACCCGACTTCTCATCGCCTTCGTAGATGTTGACCACGCGGAACGCCACATTGACGGGCCCCACGCCGGGCAGGTCGAGAAAGCAGTTGCTGATGGTTTCGCCCACGGGCAGTTCGAAGTTCTGCGGGTAATTCATTACCGCCAGGCCACCGACGCTGATGTTGAGCAGGGGCAGGGACTCGTACTTGGCATTGCCGCTCGAGATGGGCACCAGGCACTTGGCCTGACCGGTGATCGGCGTGCGAACGCGAAAATACTCGCGCCGCTGCAGGCGCAACATCTGGCTGGGCAGGCGTACGCGAAATGCCGCGCGGCCCTCGAAGGTCGCGGCCTGGGCGAGGTTGGCACGGAACTGGACCTTGACGTTGTCGAAGAAAATCACGAAAACGAGGTCGCGGGAGCCCAGCAGGCGCGCCTGCGCGTCCGGGCTCACCGGCATGTCGAGCAAGGCCTCGTCGAACTCGGGATCCACGGACAGGATCATCGTCACTGCAAATTCGCCGTTGTCACCGGTGTAGACCGTGACCAGGGTCTTTTCCCGGCCCATGCGGCCCAGGATGGCCGCGATTTCACCGCGCGAGTAGAGCATGTAATGCTCGAGTTCGGGCGCATCCGGTTCGGGGAATGGGTGCAGCTGCATGTTTTTAGCGGGCGATCAAAGTAAGTTGCCTTGGGCGGGTTCGGGAGAGCACTGGTGCGGCGGGGCCTGCGGCCAGCCTGACTGCAAGTTGACCACAGCCGGCAGCGTACGCACGCGGTGATTTCGCCCCCTTTCGCCGGGCAATTCCAAAAAGCCAGCGGCGCCCGGAAGCGCCAGCGCGACGCCCAGCGGCCAAAACTGCCGCGCGAACCCGAGTCAATTCCCGAAACCGACCGGGACCCACAGGAACTACATTGACGCCAACTTAATCAAGACCCAGCAGCGCTTCGCCATGGCCCTCGCGCACGCAATTCGCACGGAAAAACGCAAACCCGCCGTACTGCCCGCCCCGCGTCGCCACCCGCAGGCCGAAGCCGACTACCTGCGCGGACTGGCATTGACGCGGCAGGATCGCTGGGCACAGGCTGCCGATGCTTTCACCCGCGCAACCGTGCGCAACCCCGACGATGCGGTGTTCTGGCTCAACCTGGCTCACGCCAAAGTGAAGCTCGGCGAACTGGACGAAGCCGCAGACGCAGCACGCCGGGCCGCGCAGATCGACCCAAGCTCGGAAATTGCCATTTCGATCGCCTCCCAATGCCTGGCTGCCGGCAATCGGCACGAGGAAACGGTCGCCATGCTCCAGGGGCTGGACCTCAGTGCCATACGCAACCCGCACCCGCACTTTTCCCTCGGTGAGGCGCTGAGTGCGCTCGATCGCCATCCTGAAGCCGTCAAGGCCTACCTGGCGGCGATCGGCTGCAAGCCCGACTTTATCCCCGCGCACGTGCATCTGGCCAACGTGTTCGAGCGTATGGCTCTGCACGAGGAGGCGCGCGAATGCCTGCACACCGCGATGGCGCTGGGCGACAAGCGCGCCGCGGTAATGTCCGCCATGGCCTACCACGCCCAGCACGCCGGCCGCTGGGACCTCTTCCGCCAGGATTTCGCCAACCTGCAGGAGCAGCTCGCTGCCGGAAACGGACATCCCGTGCCTTTCCACCTGCTGACCATGCCATCGACGAGAAGTCAGCAGCGCGCGGCGGGATATTCGTACTGGATGGAGCGTTGCAAGGATCTGGTGCCGATGGCGCCGCCCGGAGCGCGCAACCCATCGGCACGGATACGCATCGGCTACGTCACCAACGATGTCTTTCGCCATGCCACTGCGTACCTGATAGGTGACATGCTGGAGAGCCACTCCCGGTCGCAATTCGAGGTCTTTCTCTATTCCTACGGCCATGACGACGGCTCTGACATCCGCAAGCGCATCATCGCGGCCGCCGGAGAGGGATTCGTCGAGGCCGGTAGACTCTCGGACAAGGAACTGGCCAGCCGGATCCGCGCCGACGATATCGACATCCTGATCGATCTCAAGGGATACACCCTGGGCACCCGCATGGGCGTCTTTGCCCTGCATCCGGCGCGCATCCAGGTCAATTACCTGGGATACCCCGGAACCATGGGCGTGCCTTGTTACGAATACATCATCGGCGACCGCATCATCACGCCACTGGAGCACGCCGACGACTACAGCGAGAAAATCGCGCAGCTTCCCCACTGCTACCAGCCCAACGACCGCAGCCGGCCCATAGGGCGGCGGCCCACCCGCGCCGAATGTGGCCTGCCGCCATCCGGCTTCATATTTTGCTCCTTCAACAACTGCTACAAGATTACGGAGCCCGTCTTCGACCGCTGGTGCCGCCTGCTGCACGCGGTGGAGGGCAGCGTGCTGTGGCTCTACCAGGCCAATAATCAGGCACGGCCCAACCTGCTGCGCGAGGCGC
>CAIQGU010000073.1 GCA_903871435.1 uncultured Burkholderiales bacterium
AGGACCCCAATGCCGGCCGTCGCGGCGGTTTTGGCGGCAACCGTACCGGTGGCGCGGGTAATGGCAATGGTAACGGGCGCGCTGGCGGCAATTTCCGGGGAAATTTCGATGGCAAGCCGGCCCGCACGGGTGGTCCGAGTCGCCAACCCGACCCCATGGTCAGCACGGTCAACTATTTCACCCAGGAGCGCGGCGCTGCCCCCCGGAGGGGTAAGCCCGGCAACGGGCCCGGGCGCAGCAACGGGCCGCGCCAGCCCGACCCCATGGCCAGCACGGTGAACTACATCGCCCAGGATCCTAATGTGACGCGACGGGGGCGTCCGGGTGGCGGCAAGCCAGGCGGCGGCGCGCCAGGCAGGGGCCGGGTGGGTGGCCCAAGCCGCCAGCCGGATCCCATGACCAGCACGGTAAATTACATTGCACAGGGTCGCGGGCCCGGACCGCGTACTGGCGGAGCCGGCCCAGGCACTTTTCGCCGGCCCAAGACCCGCACCGGGCCGGGCTGAGTAAGCGGGCAGAGGTCCAAACGCCAGGAAATTAGTACTTTCCCGGGTCGTTTCGCGTGATGCCGCAGTTGCACCATCACGGTCCGGTATATACTCGGGGGTTGCCAGAAATGGTGCGCCTTCTGGCAGGCAGGGAAGAGTTTTCGGGCGGTAGTGTTTGCCTCCACCGCCAGGGAAATCAGGGCGCCCGGCGCTATTGGTCCGAGCCGTCGGAACCAGGGCGCCCGCCTGTTGAAGCGAAAAAATGGGCTCTACGACGGCCCATTTTTTTTTGCTTTGCGGGTTTTGCACGCATGGCCGACAATATTTTAGGTTCTCCGTGTGGTCGACGGCGGACTTGACGCAATGGTGGACGGCACGTGGACAGCGCAGGCGAAGAGACACGGGATTCCGCTCTGGCAGTGGTAACGCCGCGCTCGGCTGCCTTGCTGGCACTGGTCGAGCGCACGCTGGCGGGCATGGGCTACGAGCTCGTGGAGCTGGAGCGCACCGGTGGCGGGTTGTTGCGTGTGACGCTGGATCTCGCGCCGGAAGACGCGCCAGCCGGTGAAGCGGATGGAAATGCTGATGCGGAAGAAGAGCGCCACATCGGCATTGAGGATTGCGAGCGCGTCAGCCGGCACCTGACGCACCTGTTTGCTGTAGAGGACGTCGATTACGACCGGCTCGAGGTTTCCTCGCCGGGTATGGATAGGCCGCTGCGTGGCGCGCGCGATTTCGCGCGATTTGCCGGTGAAATGGCCAAGGTTCAGTTGTTCTCGGCAGCCGAAGGTCGGCGCCGGGTACGTGGGCAGATTCTTGCAGTGGTACCTGCGCCCGCCTTCGCCGCGGACGCTGGGGTGGGCGGCGGGCAGCAAATGGCTTCGGCGGGTGAACCCGGTGCCCACGGGGCCCGGATTCGCATGCTGTTGCTGCCCGAAGCGCCGCCACCGCCGCCCAAGGGGGCGAAGCGGCAGCGGGCGCGCAAGGCGGCGCCGGGTGTGGTGATCGAGTTTGCAGTGGCAGAGGTTGAGAAGGCACGGCTGGCGCCGGAATGGGAGTTCGACCGCAGTGCGATCCCCCGCAGTGCGCCGCAAGATCCGCATATTTCGGATTGACCCGCCGGTAGTTCCGCGGGGGTCATCGTTGACGATAGGGTTGATGTTATGAGTCGAGAAATTCTGCTGCTGGTAGACGCCCTGGCGCGCGAGAAGAGCGTGCCCAAGGAAATCGTCTTTGGCGCGCTCGAATCCGCGCTCGCTTCGGCAACCAAGCGCCTGTTCGAGGAGGAAGACGTCGAGATCCGCGTCGCGGTCGATCGCGAGAGCGGTGAATACGACGCTTTTCGCCGCTGGCACGTCGTCCCCGATGAGGCCGGATTGCAGGAGCCCGGCCACCAGATCATCCTGTCCGATGCCCGCGACCAGATCGCCGATATCGAAGTGGACGAGTACATCGAGGAACAACTGCCGCGCCAGGATCTCGGCCGACGCTTTGCCCAGGACACCAAGCAGGTCATTCTGCAGAAGATCCGTGACGCCGAGCGCGAGCAGCTGCTCGCCGAATTCCTCGCGCGCGACGACAGCATCGTCAATGGCACGGTAAAGCGCATGGACAAGGGCGATGTCGTCATTGAAATCGGCAAGATCGAGGCCCGCCTGCCGCGCTCGGAGATGATCCCCAAGGAGAATCTGCGTATCGGCGACCGGGCCCGAGCGTTCGTTGCCAAGGTTGATCGCACGCTGCGCGGCCCGCAGGTCATCGTCTCGCGCACGGCCCCCGAATTCCTCATGAAGCTCTTCGAACTCGAGGTTCCCGAGATCGAGCAGGGCCTGCTGCAGATCAAGTCGGCGGCGCGTGATCCCGGCGTTCGCGCCAAGATCGCCGTCTGGACCAACGACCGGCGCATCGACCCCATCGGCACCTGCGTGGGCATGCGCGGTTCGCGCGTACAGGCCGTCACCAACGAACTCGGTGGCGAGCGGGTGGATATCGTGCTGTGGTCCGATGATCCGGCGCAGTTCGTGATCGGCGCCCTGGCGCCGGCCAACGTGTCGTCCATCGTTGTCGACGAGGACAAGCATGCCATGGACGTGGTGGTGGACGAGGACAACCTCGCCATCGCCATCGGCCGCAGCGGGCAGAACGTCCGGCTGGCCTCCGAGCTTACCGGCTGGCAGATCAACATCATGACGGCGGAAGAGTCGAGCCAGAAGCAGGAAACCGAGCGCGAAGGCATCCGCAACGCATTCATGGAAAGCCTGGACGTCGACCAGGAGATCGCCGACATCCTTATCGGCGAAGGTTTTTCCACGGTCGAGGAAATTGCCTACGTGCCGGTCACCGAACTGCTCGAGATCTCGTCCTTTGACGCCGAAACCGTCGAAGAACTGCGCACCCGCGCCCGCAATGTCGTGCTTACCGAGGCCATCAAGCGCGAGGAAAACCTCGACCTTGCCGATAAAACGCTGCTCGAGCTCGAGGGTATGGACACCGAACTGGCCATCAAGCTGGCCGCCGGTGGCGTGCGTACGCGCGACGACCTGGGCGACCTCGGTGTCGATGAACTCGTCGAGATGGCATCCATCGATGCTCCCCGCGCCAGCGCGCTGATCATGGCGGCGCGTGCCCATTGGTTTGGCGACGCGGCTGGTGCCTGAGCGTCCGATCCGGTCAACCTAGAGGAAAACACAGAGCATGGCCAGCAACACCGTTGCGCAATTTGCCACCGAGCTCAAGCTCTCGCCGCCGGTTCTGCTGGAGCAGCTGCGTGCGGCCGGCGTCGCCAAGCATGCCGAATCCGATGAGCTCTCCGAGGACGACAAGGCGAAGCTGCTCGACGCCCTGCGCAAGGCGCACGGCGGCCAGGAGATCGAAAAGCGCAAGATCACCCTGACGCGCCGCTCAACCTCCGCCATCAAGCAGGCCGACGCCACCGGCAAGGCCCGTACCATCCAGGTCGAGGTGCGCAAGAAACGCGTGTTCGTCAAGCGCGATGCCGACGGTGAAGCCGAAGTGCTGGCCACGCCCCAGGCGCCGGTGATCGATGAAGCGGAAATGGCCCGGCGCGAGGAAGAAGCGCGCCGCCAGGCCGAATTTGTCGCACGCCAGGTGAGCGAGGCGCGCGAGCGCTCGGAGCGCGCGCAGCGCGAACTCGACGAACTGCAGCGCCGTGAGCGCGAGGCCCAGGAAGCCCAGAAGGCGGGCGATGCGCAGAGCGCTCCCTCCGGCCCCGATACGGCGGCCCAGGAGCAGCTCGACCGCGCCCACGCCGAGCAGGCAGCTGCCGCCCAGGCCGAGGCCGCCGCAGCCGCCGCGGCCGCCGAACACGCCGCCAGCGCCCAGCGCGCCCAGGAAAAAGCCCGCCGCGCGGTCGACGAGGAAGTGGCTGCCATCAAGAGCATGATGGCCGCGCCCAAGAAGGTCGTAAAGCCGCCGGTTGCCGAGGGCACTTTGCACAAGCCGGCCGCCACGGCCGCGCCGGTTGCGGGCCCGGCCGCCGAGGTTCGCAAGGACGAGAAGAAGCCGGCCGGCGCCAAGGAAGTCAAGTCGGCCAAGCTCGCATCGAGCTGGTCCGAGGATGCTGCCAAGCGCCGCCAGATCAAGACCCGCGGTGATGCATCGCCCGGTGCCGGCGCGTGGCGCGGCCCCAAGGGTCACCGCCGTCCCGACGACCGCGACAAGGTCCAGTACACCGCGGCTCCCGAGCCCGTCGTGCGCGAGGTGTCGGTTGCCGAAACCATCACGGTCGCTGAACTGGCGCACAAGATGTCGGTCAAGGCTTCCGAGGTCATCAAGATCCTCATGAAGCTCGGCCAGATGGTCACGATCAACCAGGTGCTCGACCAGGAGACCGCGATGATCGTCGTCGAGGAAATGGGGCATAAGGCCTTTGCGGCCAAGCTCGACGACCCGGAAGCGCTGCTCGAGGTCGACCACGAACCGGCCGTCGAGGCACCTTCCCTGACGCGTCCCCCGGTGGTTACCGTCATGGGCCACGTCGACCACGGCAAGACCTCGCTGCTGGACTATATCCGCCGTGCCAAGGTGGCCGCTGGCGAAGCGGGCGGCATCACCCAGCATATCGGCGCCTATCACGTCGAGACCCCGCGCGGCGTCATCAC
>CAIQGU010000074.1 GCA_903871435.1 uncultured Burkholderiales bacterium
CTCATAGGCCTCCAGGCGCCGCGTCTGGAAGGTTTCTGCCAAGTCCAGGTTCAGGCACACCGGCCGCAACTGCACCACATCGCCCGGCTGCTTGGCCAGCAGGTACATCTCCACGGTTTCCTCGGGCTGCATCCGTATCACCATGCGATTGGCCGAACTTGCCGCCGGCGTATCGAACATGGCCAGGGGCGGCTCGCGAAAATTGATGACGATCTCGGCCAGCTTTTCCTGCATGCGCTTGCCCGTGCGCAGGAAGAACGGCACGCCGGCCCAGCGCCAGTTGTCGATTTCCGCCTTGATCGCGACAAAGGTCTCGGTGCGGCTGTCCTTGGGTACATCGTCCTCCTCGAGGTAGCCGGGCACCGGCTTGCCCTCGATGGCGCCGGCGCGATACTGGCCCCGTACCGTCTTGGCCAGTACCTCATGGTCGCTTATGGGACGCAGGGCGCGCAGGATCTTGAGTTTCTCGTCGCGCACCACGTCGGCCGAGATCGATGCGGGCGGCTCCATCGCCACGATGCACAAGAGTTGCAACAGGTGGCTTTGCACCATATCGCGCAGCGCACCCGTCTTGTCGTAGAAATCTCCCCGGGCTTCCACGCCCAGGTGCTCCGCCACGGTGATCTGCACATCGCGCACGCATTCACGCCGCCACAGCGGCTCGAAGAGCATATTGCCAAAGCGCAGCGCCAGCAAGTTCTGCACCGGCTCCTTGCCCAGGTAATGATCGATACGGTAGATCTGTCCTTCCTGGAAAAACAGGCCGACCTGGTCGTTGATCTCGCGGGACGAATCCAGGTCGTGGCCCAGCGGTTTTTCCATGACAACGCGCGATTGCGGCGTGATCAGCCCCGCGGCATGGAGGTTGCGGCAGATATCGGCAAACAGCGAGGGCGCGGTCGAGAGATAGAAAACGCGGTCCACGGCCTCCCGGCCGTTGAGGCGTTGCGCCAGTTCCCGGAAGGTATCGGCCTTGCGGGCATCGATGGAGCAGTAGTCGAGGTGTTCCGCGAAGGTAGCCCAGTTGATGGCGGAATAGTCCTTGCCCAGGTGGATTTCCCCCTGTTCCTGAGCCAGCGCGCGGTAGGACGCCGGGTCGCGCGCCTCGCGCGCGACGGCGATGATGCGCGTGCCGGCCGAGAGCAGGCCGTCGCCGTGCACGTGGTAGAGGGCAGGCAGCAGCTTGCGCATGGCCAGATCGCCCGTACCGCCAAATATCACGAGGTCGAGTTGTGCGGGGCTTTGCATGTAATGGGGTCTCCAGGTCCGGCCGCTCAGGGGCCGGCAGCCATAACGATACCGGGTAGCCGGGTACGGGTGCCGGATGCCGCGATCCCGAAATGTACGGGTGCCGGATGCCGCGATCCCGAAATAATAGCCACGGGCTTGCGGCCCCGTGCCCGCCGGTAGCGGCTCAGCCCACCAGGGCGGCGCTCTTTACCTGGGCCCATACCCGGCTGCCGGGCGCCAGTTGCAGATGTTCAAAGGATCGTCGTGTTACGCGCGCCAGCAATGCCGTGCCGGCAGCGTCGAGGCGGACCAGGACGTTGGCGGGATTAGCCGTCGTTGCAACTTCAACGACCATCGCTGGCACCCGGTTCAGGATGCTGGTGTCGTCGTGCTGCGCCAGTGCCAGGCTCACGTCGCGGGCGCGGATCCGCACGCGCACGGCAGCGCCCAGGGGCAAGGATGCGCGCGGCACCAGGATCCGGCCACCGGGAAAATCCAGCGCCGTGAGGTGGTACCGGGCATCATGCTCGGCAGCGATGGCATCGAAAACCACGCCGCCATCGTCGTCCTGCGCGATGGGCAGGTCGGCCCGTGCCAGGGTCTGCGTCAGCGGCCCGCTGGCCAGCACCGCGCCGTTCTGCAGCAGCACGATGTGCTCCGCAAGCGCCGCCACTTCTTCCATCTGGTGGCTCACGTAGAGCATGGGGATCGCCAGCTCGCGCTGGGCGGCCGACAGAAACGCCAGTATTTCGCGCTTGCGTGCCGCGTCTACCGCCGCCAGCGGTTCGTCGAGCAGCAGCAGCCGGGGGCTGGCCAGCAGGGCGCGCGCGATGGCAACCCGCTGGCGCTCACCCCCCGACAGCGTGGCCGGGGCCCGGTCGAGCAGTGCGCCGATGTCGAGCAGTGCGATGGCCTGGTCCCATTGCACGGTGCGCAGGGCGGCCGGAGTGCGCGCATAGCCAAATAAAAGATTGCGGCGCACGCACTGATGGTTGTAGAGGCTGGGCTCCTGGAATACGTAGCCCAGTCCACGCTCGTGGGTGCGCAGGAACATGCCGCGGGCATCGTCCTGCCAGCTGCTGCCATTGACTTCAAGGCGCCCGCGCGCGCCGGGCTCCAGTCCCGCGATGGCGCGCAACAACAAGGTCTTGCCGGCGCCCGATGGGCCGAATATGGCCGTGACGCCGCTTGCCGGAATGGCGAGGGCGGCGCGCAGGCAAAAGCCCGGCACATCCAAGCGCAGGTCGGCGTGGATCATCTCAGAGCACGCGGGCTGTCACGCCGCGGCCGGCTTCCAGGCGGTACAAGGTGAGGAGGGTGATGAAGGAAAAAATCAGCAGGCCGCCGGCCAGCCAGTGGGCCTGGGTGTACTCCAGGGCCTCGACATGGTTGTAGATCTGCATCGACAGCGTGCGGGTGGCGCCCGGTATGTTGCCGCCCACCATCAGCACCACGCCAAATTCACCCAATGTGTGGGCGAACCCCAAAACAGCCGCGGCCAGCAAACCGGGACGCGCCAGCGGTAGCGCAACGCGGAAGAAGGCATTGACGGGCGACGCGCGCAGGCAGGCGGCCACTTCCAATGGCCTATCGCCCATTGCCACGAAGGCATTGCGTATCGGCTGGACCACAAAAGGCAGCGAATAAAGCACGGAGCCGATCACCAGGCCGGAAAAATGAAAGGTCAACAGACCCCAGCCCAGCCATTGCGTGAATTGCCCCAGGGGGCCACGCGGGCCCAGGGCCACCAGCAGGTAGAACCCCAGCACCGTGGGCGGCAGCACCAGGGGCAGGGTGACCACGGCGCTCACCGGGGCCCGCCATTGCGAGCGGCTGCGCGCCAGCCACCAGGCGATGGGCGTGCCGGCGAGCAACAACAGGGCCGTGACCACTGCCGCCAGCACGAGGGTCAGTGCAATCGCGCTCCAGTCGTCGGGCGTGAGCGCGTCCATCCTGGGTCAAGGAACGCTATAGCCGAAGCTGGTGATCAAGGCACGCGCGCGGTCCCCCCGCAGGAACTGCAGGAGCGCAAGCGCAGCCGGCTTGTCGCGCCCCGGCGGCAGCATCAACGCATCCTGCCGGATCGGCGTGTAGAGGTTGCGCGGCACGATCCACGCCGAGCCCGAGGTCAGCGTGCCCTCGAGCATGATCTGCGACAGCGCCACGAATCCGATGGCGGCATTGCCGCTGGCCACGAATTGATAGGCCTGGTTGATGTCCTCGCCAATCACGATACGCGGTTGCAGCGCATCGTTCACACCCAGGGCCTGGAGGGTCTCCATGGCGGCCGCGCCATAGGGTGCCAGTTTGGGATCGGCGAGCGCGATGCGGTCGAAGGCAGCCCGCTCGCCGCCCGTAGATGGACCGGCGCCGTTGCGCAGGATGTCACCGCGGCTGTCCACCACCCCGGCCTGGGGGCTCCACAGGGCCAGGGTTCCGATGGCGTAGGTAAAGCGGCTGCCGGTGACAGCGGCGCCTTCCTGTTCAAGCCGCGCGGGAGTCTTGGCGTCCGCCGCCAGCAACACCTCGAAAGGCGCGCCGTTGCGGATCTGCGCGTACAGCTTGCCGGTAGAGCCATAGGAGGCAACTATGCCATGCCCCGTGGCGCGCTTGAACTCGGGCGCCAGTGCCTCCATGGGTGCGCGGAAATTGGCGGCGACCGCTACCGATACCTGGTCGGCATGCGCCGGCGGCGCGAGTGCCAGCAGGGCTGTCAGTCGAATAACGGCGCACCAGGCCTTGCGCACCATCATCAGGCGCGTGCTTTGCTTGCCCATCGTCTGTTCCAATCGCTCATCACGTCCTGATTTATTATCCGATAATTCCGGAAGTTTCCGCATCAAGACTCCGGTCCCGGGGCTGCACCGGCCCCGCCGGCCTCTCGGGGGACGCGATTCCCGACCACCGGCAGAGGAAGCCAGATTTCATGCCGTCCGAACACACGCATAACCGACTCGCGCGGGAATCCTCGCCCTATCTGCTGCAGCATGCGGACAATCCGGTCGACTGGTTTCCCTGGGGCGAGGAAGCATTCGCGCGGGCACGCGAGCTGAACCTGCCGGTACACGTCTCCATCGGTTACTTCGCCTGTCATTGGTGCCATGTCATGGCCCATGAGTCCTTCGAGGACCCCGCTATCGCGGCGCAGCTCAACGGCCATTTCATCAACATCAAGGTCGATCGCCAGGAGCGCCCGGATATCGACGACGTGTATCAACGCGTGGTGCAGATGATGGGCCAGCAGGGCGGCTGGCCACTTACCGTGTTCCTCACGCCCAGCCAGGAACCGTTTTTTGCTGGCACCTACTTTCCTCCCGAAGACCGCTATGGCCGCCCCGCGTTTGCGCGCGTTCTGGGCGGGCTCGTCATGGCGTGGCAGAGCCGGCAGGGCGAGGTGCGGGAGAACTGCGCCCAATTCATGCGCGGCTACCAGGCCCAGGATGACCAGATGTTCGCGCGCGCCGCGAATACGCCGCTTGCGCCACCCGCCTCGCCGATAACCGCACCGGCGGGCGCGCCAGCACTGGCCCAGGCTGGCGCTGCGAACGCCGGGGTTACCGAGGTACGGCGCGGACCCGCAAACCAGGGCACGGCACCACCTGCCGCTGCGGATACTGCTGCCGCTGCGGATACCGCTGCACCGGTGACAGACGCAACGCTGGAGGCTGCCCTGTCCCTGGCGCGCGCAACCGACCCCGTCCATGGCGGCTTGGGCAAGACCCCGAAGTTTCCCAACGTCAGCGCGTACGACTTCGTCCTGCGCGTGCTGCGGCGGACGGGGCACCCCGAGCTGCTGGCCGCGCTGGAATGCACGCTCGATCGAATGGCGGCGGGCGGCATCCAGGACCATCTCGGCGGCGGCTTTTGCCGCTACAGCGTCGACGAACGCTGGGACGTGCCGCACTTCGAGAAAATGCTCTACGACAACGGCCTGCTCGTGAAGCTCTACGCCGACGCTTACCGCTATGCGCCACGCCCGCAATGGCGCCGGGTTTTCGAAGATGCCATCGCCTACGTGCTGCGCGACCTGCGTCATCCCGAGGGCGGCTTCTTTGCCAGCGAAGATGCCGACAGCGAGGGCGAGGAGGGGGCCTTCTATGTCTGGACGCCGCAGGAACTGCGCTCGGCGTTGGGTGATGAAGAGGCGCTGTTCGCCTGCCATGCCTTAGGCGTTTTCCAGCGCGGCAATTTCACCAACGGCCGTTCCGTCCTGCAACGCAACGCGGCGCTCGACGCCGCCGACCTGGCGCACCTTGAACCGCTGCGCTGGCGGCTGTTCGAGGTGCGTCAGCGACGTCAACGCCCGGCCCGTGACGAAAACATCCTCGCCGGCTGGAACGGTTTGATGATCCAGGGACTGTGCGCGGCGTACCAGGCCACGGGCGATCCTGCCAGCCTGGAGGCTGCGCGCAATGCCGCGGACTTTCTCGCCCGCCATCTTGGCGATGGCAGGAGTGGGCTGCGGCGGTCATGGCGTGATGGCGTGGCGCGGGTGCCCGGATTCCTCGACGATTACGCATTCGTGGCCAACGGGTTGTTCGATCTCTATGAAAGCGAATTTCGTCCTGCCGACCGCGAACGCGCGCTGGGCCTGGTGGATCAGATCCTGGACCGCTTCTGGGACGATGGCCTCTACTACACCCCCAACGATGGCGAGCGCCTCGTCCACCGCCCCCTGGCGCCGTACGACAATGCCTGGCCGTCGGCAACGTCCGAGAGCGTAATGGCACTGTTTCGTGCGCAGGCCCTGTCGGGTGAGCCTCGCTATGGAGCGCATGCGCAGCGTGTTCTCGATCGTCTCGAGCCGGCCATGCGGCGCAATACCTTCGGCTTTGCCCATCTGCTGGCCGCACAGGAGTTCCAGGACTGGGGACCCGTGAGCGTGCGCCTGCAAGGCGCAGATCCGGTCGCCAGGGACTTGATCGTCGCGGCGCACCGCCTGTATCACCCGGGCCGCGTGCTAATGCAGGACCCCGCCGTGCCGGGGCAAGGTGGTGCCTCCATCGTCTGCCGCGAACAAACCTGCCAGCCACCGGTGACCACGCCCGAGGCGCTGCGCGCCTTGCTGGCATGAATTCCACCGGCACGTCGCCCGCAAACCAGGCCGCCAAGCGCGCATCCGCCGGGAGCGCCGTGGAGCGACCCTCGCGCTTCATCCGCTGGCTGCATGCGGTAATGACGCCCTTTGCGCGCGTGCACGTCGAAGGCTTGCACCACCTCGAAGTTGCCAGCGGCCTGGTGGTGGTCTGCAATCACGTGGGCTGGGCCGATCCGCTGTGGGTGGGCTATGCGGCTTTCCCGCGCACGCTGCACCAGATGGCAAAGAAGGAACTGTTCGAGATTCCGGTCGTCGCGTGGTTCGTGCGTTCGGGTGGCGGGTTCCCCGTCGATCGCGGGCGCCCGACGCCGGCCACCATCAAGCATGCCATCGGCCTGGTTGCGTCCGGACAGCGGCTGCTCATCTTTCCGGCCGGAACCCGCGGCGCCGAAGATGCCGACAGCAAGCGTGGCGCCGCCACCATTGCTCTGCGGGCCGGCGCGCCCATCGTGCCCGCCTGTTTCCAGGGACCCCCGGCCTTGCAACTGTCGCACTTGTGGCGCCGCCCGCAGGTACGGGTAGTGTTCGGCGCGCCCATCGCAGCGCCGGCCGACGGCGCAAGCGATAAAGCCACCGCGCTGCGCATCACCGCCGAACTCGATGCGGCGATGAAGGCCATACGCCAGCAGGCGGGCGGTGGCGCATAGTGGCGCCATCGCTGGAAATCCTCCGGGTTTTTCTGCGTCTTGGCCTGACGAGCTTTGGCGGACCCATCGCCCACTTCGTGCTGTTTCGCCGCGAGTTCGTCGAACGGCGCGGCTGGCTCGACGAGCACCAATTCGGACAGCTCCTCACCCTGTCCCAGGCCCTGCCGGGGCCGGGCAGCAGCAAGCTCGGTTTCGTCATCGGCCTGCTGCGTGGAGGTTGGCCCGGCGCGCTGGCCGCCTTCACCGGCTTTACGCTGCCCTCGGCGCTGCTGCTTTTTGGCTTTGCCGCCATCCTTCCGCAACTGTCCGGGGTGACCGGCCAGGCAGCGCTGCACGGCCTCAAGCTGGTAGCGCTGTCGGTGGTGGCGTATGGCCTGGTCGGCATGAGCCGGGCCCTCTGTCCCGATGCACCGCGTCGCGCCATTGCCGTTGCGGCCATCGTGCTTGCCCTATCGATCACGCACGCCTGGGTGCAGTTGCTGGTGGTCGTTCTCGGAGCGGTGGCGGGCGCCGCGCTGTGCCGCTCCGTGCAACCCAGTCCGTCCGGACATTTGGCATTGCGCTACGGCAGGCGAACGGCAGCGCTGTTGCTGCTGATTTTTCTGTTGCTGCTCGCCGGGTTGCCACTGGGTGCAGCGCTGTTCGACGGTCCCATCCGTTATGCCGACGCTTTTTTCCGGACGGGGGCGCTGGCCTTCGGTGGCGGCCACGTCGTACTGCCGCTGCTGCAAGATGCCGTGGTCAAGCCCGGCTGGATATCATCCGCGGATTTTCTGGCAGGCTATGGTGCCGCACAGGCCGTGCCGGGGCCGATGTTTTCGCTCTCGGCCTACCTGGGAGCGCGCCTGCCCGATATCGGCGGGCTGGCGGGCGCGAGTATTGCGCTGACAGCAACCTTCTTGCCGGGTTTCCTGCTGGTGACGGGGGTGCTGCCGTTCTGGCACGGCTTTGCGGCCCACCCCGTGGCAGCGCGCGCCATAGCGGGCACCAGCGCCGCGGTCGTGGGTTTGCTCGCCGCGGCCCTCTACGATCCGCTGTGGCTAAGCGCCGTCCACGCCCCGGCAGATGTCGTCATCGCCGCAGCCGGCGTGCTGGTGCTGGCGCGCTGGCGTGCCTCGGCGCTGGTCGTCGTGCTGGTCTGCGTGGCGGGCAGCGTAGCCGTTTCAGGCCTCTGAGCTGCGGCCCTCCGGTTCCCAGAGTTCCTGCATCGTGGCGACAAAACGTTGCGCAACGTGCGCCGCATGCGGCGTCTGGTGATTGCGCGTTACCCAGCGGCCCGCTACCAGCACGTCGCGGAACGGCCGGATGGGGCTGCTAAAGACCATGGCGTCGAGCGTGTGCGATTGCGGTATGCCCAGCAGGGCGGGCGCAGCGGTATCGACCACCAGCAGGTCGGCGCGCGCACCCACTTCCAGGCCCCAGCGCTCAAAGCCCGCGGCGCCCGCGCCGCCGGCAAGGGTGCGCGACCAGAGCCGCGCCGCGGTTGCCGGTTGATTTTCCTGCGGAGCGGCTGCTACGCAACGCACCCGGCGCGCCAGACGCTGCGAATATTCCAGCAGCCGCAGTTCCTCGAGCGCCGACCGCGTCGCATTACTGTCGGAGCCCAGCGAAAGCGGCACGCCGTGACGCAACCACCCTGGAAGATCGGCAATGCCATCGCCCAGGTTGGCCTCGGTGCTGGGACACAGCACCACGCCTGCGCCGCTGCGCGCAATAGCCTCGATCTCTTCCGGCGTGCTGTGGGTTGCATGCACGAGCTGCCAGCGGCGGTCCAACGGCACATGGCGGCACAACCATTCCAGAGGCCGCAGGCCGGTCGCCGCAAGGCAGTCGTCCACCTCCTGGCTCTGTTCCGCAACATGGATGTGGATGGGTGCCGCATCGCTGCCATCGATGAGCCGGGATATGGATGCCGGGCTGGCCGCGCGCAGCGAATGCAGGGCAAGGCCCACCCGCGCGGTGGGGCCGAGGCTGGATATCTGCGGCGCGGCGGCGGTGCGGCGTAGCGCGTCGCGCGTTGCGAGCACGGCTGCAGCGTCTGCTTGAAACCGGCGCTGGTCGACGCGCAATGCCGGCTGGGTGAATCCCGAGCGCTCGTACACTGTCGGCAGCAAGGTGAGGCCCATGCCGGTATCGCGTGCGGCGGCGGCCACGGCCTGGGCCATGGTCATGTCGTTCTCGGCGTAGGTGCTGCCGTCGGGCGCGTTGTGTAGGTAATGGAATTCGCAGGTGTGCGTGTATCCGCCGCGCAGCAATTCCACGTAGAGCTGCGCCGCGATGGCATATTGCTGTTCGGGTGTTACCCGCAGCGCCACCCGGTACATGTGATCGCGCCAGGACCAGAAATCATCCTGGTCAACGCTGCGCCGCTCGGCCAGTCCGGCAAACGCCCGCTGGAAGGCGTGGCTGTGCGCGTTGACCAGTCCGGGAACCACGGGTCCTGCAAGGGCCTGCGTGCCGGGCGCAAACGCTGCGCCGGGCTCGACCCGCTCCCAATTGCCATCAGCGCCTGCCTGAAGGAGCACCGACGCCTGCCACCGCCCACCGACCCAGGCGTGCGGCGCCCATAGCAGGCCCGCGCCGTCGGCTTGCGCATGGTCTGCCATGAATCCTTTGCCTTGTCGTGCCTCAGACATTTTGCGAGCTCCAGTTGAGCATGGTTGCCGCCAATTCGCGCAGCACCGGCCGCAGGTAGATGGCCCGGCACTCGTCCACTTCCCAGGGCGGTTCCTCGCGCATGTAGCAGCTCCAGCACATTTCCAGTTGCACGGCGTGTATGCCGGACTGTGGCTGCCCGTAGGCACGGGTGATAAAGCCGCCGCGGAAACGCCCGTCGACCACGCTGGTGTAGCGCGACGCGCTGGCCAGGACGCCCGCCAGCGCATCGCGCAAACCGGCGGCGCAGCTTAGGCCGCCCACCGTTCCCAGGTTCAGGTCGGGCAATTTGCCCTCGAAGAGCCAGGGCAGTTCCGAGCGGATGCTGTGACCGTCTAGGAGCAGGGCATGGCCGTGCAGGGAGCGCAGACGCTCCAGTTCGCCTCGGAGCGCTGCGTGATACGGCTCCCAGTAAAGGCTGCGCCGCCGCGCCACCTCGGCGGGTGCCGGCGCGCAGCCCGGCCGGTAAAGGGGGGTGCCGCTGAAAGAGCGCGTGGGACACAGCTCCGTGTTGTTGGCGCCGGCATAAAGGGGAACATCCTGCGGTGGCCGGTTCAAGTCGATGACATACCGGCTCGCTTCCGGCACCAGCGTGCTCGCCCCCAAGTTGCCGGCGAAGTCGTAGAGCATGTCCAGATACCAGTCGGTGTCCTCGAGCTCCAGCGCACGCTCTTCGTAATTGCCCTGCAGATCCGGTGGAATGACCGTGCCGATGTGCGGCAGGCTGATGAGCAGCGGAGTGCTGCCCTGCTGCAGGCGATAGCTTGGGTTCGTCATGGCGGCTCCCCTGCTCAGGCCTCAGGCAGTGCGTTCGACGCCACCGTACACGACGCGGCGGCACGCACTGCGCCCTATGGCATAGGCCAGTTCGCTGGGCTCGGTGGCATCCCACACCACGAAGTCGGCGCGCATGCCCTTGGCCAGCACGCCATGCGTGGCGCCCAGCCCCAGCGCGCGGGCCGCGTTTGCCGTTATGCCCCGCAGGGCTTCCCAGGGCGTAAGTCCAAAGAGCACGCAGGCCATGTTGAGCATCAACTGGATGGAAAGTATCGGCGACGTCCCCGGGTTGTGGTCGGTTGATAGTGCAATGGGGACCCCGGCGGCACGCAGCTCCGCCACCGGCGGCTGATGCGTTTCCTTGAGGAAATAATAGGCACCGGGCAGAAGCACAGCCACGGTCCCCGATGCGGCGAGAGCCGCAACCCCGGCTTGATCGAGATATTCCAGATGGTCGCAGGAGAGGGCGCCGAAGCGTGCCGCCAGGGCGCTGCCGTGCTGGTTGCTCAACTGTTCGGCGTGCAGCTTCACCGGCAAGCCCAGAGCCTGCGCCGATTGGAATACGCGCTCGACCTGGCTGTGGGTGAAACCCACAGTTTCGCAAAAGGCATCGACGGCGTCCACCAGCCCCTGGGCATGCAACTGTGGCAGCCAGGCGCAAACCGCGTCGATGTAATCGTCGGGCTGCCCGGCATACTCGGGCGGCAGCGCGTGCGCGCCGAGGTAGGTGGTGCGTACCTCGACCGCGTACGTCTGTCCCAGGCGCCGCGCCACGCGCAGCATGCGCGCTTCATCCTGCAACGTAAGGCCATAGCCGGATTTGATTTCGACCGTCGTGACGCCGTCGCGCAGCAGATGTCCCAGGCGCGCTCCGGCTTGCTCGAGCAGTTGCGCCTCGCTGGCAGCGCGCGTGGCCGCCACCGTGGACCGTATGCCGCCCCCGGCCTGGGCGATGTCGGCGTAGCTTGCGCCCTGCAGGCGCAACTCGAATTCCCGGGCGCGCGAGCCGCCGTAAACGAGATGGGTGTGGCAGTCGATCAGTCCGGGCGTTACCAGCGCACCGCCCAGGTCGATGGTCGCCGCGCAATTGCGTGCCAGATCGGCGGGCAGGCCGGCCGCGCTATCCGCCCACTGCAGCAAGGGCCCATCGGTCACCAGGGCACCGTTATCCACGAACTCCGGCGTGCCGACTGCGGCCATGGTAGCCAGCCTTGCGTTGGTCCAGAGCGTTTTCATGGTCGCGTTCTCATACGGCTTACAATCATCCGCAGCTTTGCGGTCCGTCTTGGCAAGCGCCCCGGACGCAATGCAACCGCAGAACCCTTCAGCGCAACATCATATTCTGAACATGGATATTGCCAGCCTCCACGACCTCAGCGCCACCGGATCCATACCGCCCGAACTGCTGGCGCGGACCGAGGCAGACCTGAGTGCGTTCACCGAAAAAGTCGGCCCCATCATCGCCGCGGTGCGCGCCGAGGGCGATGTGGCGTTGCAGCGCTTTGCGCGCGCCTTTGACGGTGTGAACGTCCCCGAAATGTCCCTGCGGGCTACGCCCGCCGAGTTCGACGCGGCCATGGACCAGCTGCCCGCCGGGGTCATCGCGGCCCTGGAACATGCCATCGACAACATCCGGCGCTTTCATGCCGCGCAAAAGCCCGAGGATTTGTGGTTCAAGGAGGTTGAACCGGGCGTGTGGGCTGGTGACCGGCACGTACCGATCGATTCCGTGGCCTGCTACGTGCCGCGTGGCAAGGGATCGTTTCCCAGCGTCGTGAACATGACGGCGATACCGGGCGTGGTGGCGGGCGTGCCGCGTCTCGTCATTGTCACGCCACCCGGTCCCAACGGCACGGTCGACGCGGGTACCCTAGTGGCTGCCCGTCTCATCGGCATTACCGAGGTCTACAAATGCGGTGGCGCGCAAGGTGTCGCGGCCGTGGCCTACGGCACCCAAACCGTGCCCCGCTGCCTGAAGATCGTGGGGCCCGGCAGCCCATGGGTGGTTGCTGCCAAGCGCCTGCTGGCCGATGTCATCGATCCGGGCGTGCCCGCTGGCCCCAGTGAATCCATCATTCTGGCCGATGCCACCGCCAATGGCGAGCTTGCCGCGCTCGACCTGATCATCGAATCCGAGCATGGCCCCGATTCCTCGGCATTTCTGGTGACGCCTAGCCGGCAGCTTGCCGACACGGCGCGCGTCGCATTGCAGAGGCTGTGGCAACAGATGGAACCGGGCCGCGCCGCATTTTCCCGCGCCGTGCTCGCGGGGCCGCACGGCGGTATCGTGCTCACGCGTGACTTCGACCACGCCATTGCCTTCGCCAACGCCTACGCCCCGGAACACATGGAGATTCTCGCGGCCGACCCCATGGCGGTGCTGGGCCGCATCCGCAATGCCGGTGAGGTGTTGCTGGGACCGAATACCCCCATTTCGCTGGGCAATTACGTGCTCGGGCCCAATGCCGTGCTGCCGACCGGCGGCCGGGCGCGAACCGCCTCGCCGCTTTCCGTGTTCGATTACATGAAGCGCATGTCCGTCGCCTACGTCACGGCCGACGGCTATCCTCGCGTCGCGCCCGATGCCGAGCGGCTCGCCCGCTATGAGGGCTTCGACGGCCACGCACGGGCCGTCTCCGCGCTGCGCGACCCGCTGCTGCCCAGACCGGCTGGAGCGCAGTGAGCCGCACGCCGTGCTGCGATAAGCGAAAGGCTTTTTGTGAGTTCTGGAAAGGGAGCGTCGATCATGGAAGGTTCGCGTGCTGAGGCCAAGACCGGGGTGCGCACCGTGCGCGCGCCACGCGGCAGCGATCTGAGCTGCCGTAACTGGCAGATAGAAGCCGCCTACCGGATGATCCAGAACAACCTGGATCCCGAGGTGGCCGAGAATCCTGCGGCGCTGGTGGTCTACGGCGGAATCGGCAAGGCTGCGCGAAACTGGGATTGCTTCGACGCCATCCTGCGCTGCCTGCGCGACCTGGCGCCGGATGAAACCCTGCTGGTCCAGTCGGGCAAGCCCGTCGGCGTGTTTCGCACCCACGAAAATGCGCCGCGCGTGCTCATCGCCAATTCCAATCTTGTACCGCACTGGGCCACCTGGGAGCACTTCCACGAACTCGACCGCAAGGGCCTGATGATGTATGGCCAGATGACGGCCGGTTCGTGGATCTATATCGGCAGCCAGGGCATCGTGCAGGGCACGTATGAAACCTTCGTCGAGGCGGGCAAGCGCCACTACGGCGGTTCGCTCACCGGCCGCTGGATCTTCACGGCGGGTCTCGGTGGCATGGGGGGCGCCCAGCCACTGGCGGCCAGCTTTGCCGGCGCCAGCTCACTCAACGTCGAGTGTCAGCAAAGCCGTATCGATTTTCGTCTGGCGACTCGCTACGTCGATGAGCAGGCACGCGATCTCGACGATGCGCTCGCGCGCATGGCGCAATATGCGCGTGAAGGCCGCGCCGTGTCCGTGGCACTGCTGGGCAATGCCGCGGAAATCCTGCCCGAACTGGTGCGCCGCGCGCGGGCCGGATCGATACGGCCCGACATGGTCA
>CAIQGU010000075.1 GCA_903871435.1 uncultured Burkholderiales bacterium
GGCGCGCCGCCGCACGATGACCCAGGACGAAGGCCCGCGTGCCGATACCAACCTGGATGCGCTGGGCAAGCTGCGCCCGGCCTTTGCCGCTAAGGGCAGCGTCACCGCCGGCAACAGTTCGCAGATGTCCGATGGCGCGGGCGCGCTCATCCTGGTCAGCGAAACGGCGCTCAAGCGCTTCAATCTCACGCCGCTGGCCCGGTTCGTGTCGTTTTCCGTGCGTGGCGTGCCGCCCGAGATCATGGGTATCGGCCCCAAGGAAGCCATCCCCGCGGCGCTGAAGTCGGCGGGTCTGCAGCAGGACGCGCTCGACTGGATAGAACTCAACGAAGCCTTTGCCGCTCAGGCGCTGGCGGTCATCGACACGCTGGGGCTGGATCGCGCCAAGGTCAATCCCCTGGGCGGCGCCATTGCCTTGGGTCACCCGCTGGGCGCTACCGGGGCCATCCGCGCCGCCACGCTGATACACGGCCTGCACCGGCGCCAGCAGCGCTACGGCATGGTGACCATGTGTGTGGGCACCGGCATGGGCGCCGCCGGCATATTCGAGCGTCTGTGAGCACGCGTAGCGCCAACGGGCGCAGGAGACCGGCATCATGACCATCCGCACCAGCGTGGAAGACAGCGTGGCCTGCATCGAGCTCGCGCGTCCGGAAAGAAAGAACGCCATCACGGCGCAGATGTACACCGACATGGCCGACGCCCTAGAATCTGCAGCGCACGACGCCAGCGTTCGCGCCATCGTGCTGCACGGCAACGACGCCGTTTTTTCGGCGGGCAACGACATCCAGGATTTCCTGGAACGGCCGCCCTCGTCCGAATCCTCGTCCACGGTACGTTTCATGAAGACCCTGGCCGCCCAGGAGAAGCCGGTGATCGCCGCGGTCAACGGCGCTGCAGTGGGCATAGGCACGACGCTGCTGATGCACTGCGACCTGGTCTATTGCGCCGACGACGCCATGTTCTCCATGCCCTTCGTCAGCCTGGGCCTGTGTCCGGAATTTGCATCCTCCCTGCTCGTGCCGCTGTCGGCCGGCTACCACAAGGCCGCGGAAAAACTCCTGCTCGGCGAGCCCATTTCTGCCGAAGAGGCGCTGGAGATGGGCATCGTCAACCGGCTGGTGCCGCCCGGCGAAGTGCTGCCGTTGGCCATGCGCCAGGCGCGGCGCTTCCAGGCGCTGCCCCCCGTGGCGGTGCGCGAAACCAAGCGGCTGCTCAAGGCCGGCTGGCGCAGCGCTGTGCAAAACGCAATGACCACCGAACTGGAAACCTTTCGCCGTCTGCTCACCAGCCCCGAATCCAAGGAGGCCTTCAACGCCTTCCTGGAACGGCGCAAGCCGGACTTTTCCCGCGTCGCGGGCACCTGATTCTCCCAGCCCCCCATCCTTCCGGAGTACCCCCATGTCCCTGCGCGGCAAGACCATCTTTCTATCTGGCGGTTCGCGTGGCATTGGGCTGGAAATTGCCCGGCATGCGGCGCGCCAGGGCGCCAATATCGTCATCGCGGCCAAGACGGTAGAAGCCAACCCCAAGCTTCCCGGAACCATCCACAGTGCGGCGGCCGAAATTGTCGCCGAGGGCGGCGCCTGCCTGCCCCTGCAGGTGGATATCCGCGACGAGCAGCAGGTGCTGGCCGCCGTGCAACAGGCAGCGGAGCACTTCGGCGGCATCGACGTGCTGGTGAACAATGCCAGTGCCATCAGCCTCACGGGCACGGAAGCCACGCCCATGAAGCGCTTCGACCTCATGTTCGGTGTGAACGTGCGCGGTACCTTTCTGTGCACCCAGGCCTGCCTGCCGTACCTGCAGCGTTCGGCCGAGGCGCGCCGCAATCCGCACATCCTCACCCTGTCGCCGCCGCTGGACCTGCAGCCGCGCTGGTTCGCGCCCCACGTGGCCTACACCATGGCCAAGTACGGCATGAGCATGTGCGTGCTGGGTCACGCCGAGGAATTCCGTCCGTATGGCATTGCCGTGAATGCTCTCTGGCCGCGCACCGTCATCCAGACGGCAGCCCTGCAGATGATTCCGGGCATACAACCCGAACACTGCCGCCTGCCGCGCATCATGGGGGAGGCCGCGGTGTCGGTGCTGGCGCGCGACGCGCGCACCACGACCGGCAACTTCTTCGTCGATGAAGAAGTTCTGCTGGCCGATGGCGTTACCGACTTCGA
>CAIQGU010000076.1 GCA_903871435.1 uncultured Burkholderiales bacterium
CGTTCGGGTGTTGCACTGGCAACAGTCGAACCAAGCGGTACCGGCCAAACTGTTGCTGCGCCAACAGCGGCAGGAAAACGGCTACTCGCGGTGGAGAAAGGTGCGTGCCCCTCGGCTGCTGTGTTGGCGCGCCTGAACTGGGGTGAGCAACAGCAAAAAAATGGCGGACCGGACCAGGGTCCGGACCCGCCAAACGGAGGAGAATCCGCCTCGGACTGCGGTCGGGCCTTTCAGATCTTTCCGGTGAACACCACGCCGAACCAGCGCGGCTGGTTGGTTGGCGTGTAGCTCGACCAGGTACGGGAAAGTGGCGTCTCGTCGTTGAACAGGTTCTTGACCAGCAGCGACACGTCGAACTGGTTGCTGCCCTTGTTCAGCGTGGCAAGACCCACCGACAGGTCGGTGATGTAGCTGCTGCCGATCCAGGCGTACTGTGAAAGCGTCTGGTCGGAATTGAACGGGCTCGAGTAGGCCACGTTGAGATCGACGTGGAAATCACGCTCCGCCTGGAACAGCGAGATCGGACGGTGGTAGTCGGCGCCCAGGTTGTAGGTCCACTTGGCGGCGCCCGGCAGCTGGCGACCGGACAGGTCCTGGATGGCACGGACGGCAAGCGGCGTGTTGGGCAGGACCTGCCAGTCGGCAGGCAAGGGTGAGGTCTTGAAATCGATGTACTTGGCGTCGGTAAAGGCCCCGGCAAACCGCACGGTCAGCTCCTTGTTGACCAGCCATTTCGAATCGATCTCCACACCCTTGGACTGCACTTGCGGCACATTGCCGGTGGCGGTCGTGTAGTAGAGGTTCCCATCGTTCTTGAGGTTGGTCGTGGTCTGGTCGAGCACTGAAGTGGACTGCTGGTAGTCGATCACGTTCATCAGGTACACGTCAGCGTCCAGGATCAGCGAGTGGTCCAGCAGGGCGCTCTTCAGGCCCAGTTCGAAGGCGGTGGTGCGCTCGGGTCGCACGGGATTGGAAAGTCCGTTGGTGAACTGCGACACGCCCGCCTTCTCGCCATGCTGGATCGAGAAGTACGCCGTCTGATCCTCGTTGAGCTTGTAGCTCGGGCTGATCACCGCCGAGGGCAGCGTCTTGTGGAAGGGCGTGGCGCTGGCCGGTACGAACACCACGCCGATCTGGGCAGCCCGGATCGCCTTGGCATCGGCGACCTGCTGCTTCTGTGCCGCTGTCAGGCCGTTGTAGGCGGCGCCCGGCGTCCCGGTGACGGTGGCGCCGAAATACTGGGCCGCGACCTGATCGGCGACCTGCAGCTGAGCCGCGGTATCGCCGGCCGCCAGCGCTCCCGTTGCCGTGCTGCCAAATGCACTGGGGTTGAGCGCGGCGCCATTGCCATTGGCAGTCACATTGCTGTAGCCCCAGTTCTGGCGGTCTTCCAGAGTGAAGCGCAGGCCGGTGGTCAGCGTCAGGCGGTCGCTGAAGTGCCAGTTGGCCTGGCCGAAAATCGCATCACTGCGGTTTCGGATGTCCTGGTAACCGGCAGGACTGTTGAAATTCTGTGCCAGGCCATCCAGCGAGTTCAGCATCAGCAGTTGCCCGGCCGGGTTTGCGTCCAGCCTGGCGTATTGGGTCGCCGTGGCGTTGAAGGCACCCGCATCGCTGCCAAAGCTGCGGCGGTACTGGTTGGTGTTGTGGACGTCCAGCAAATACAGGCCGGTGGTCCAGTCGACCAGTCCACCCACCGGTGAGGCCAGGCGCAGTTCCTGGCTGAGCTGGCGATAGTTGTTCAGGAAACCGCCGGATTCCGGGTTGATGTCGAACGGGGTGCCTTCGTCATTGATCGCGTCGAAGTGGTAGCCCTTGTAGCCCGTAATGGACTTCACGGTGTAGCCGCCGTCCAGACTCCAGTCCAGCTCCAGGGTCGCGCCCTTGCTGCCGGTGATTAGCGGCTGGCCGGCGTTGATGTTCACCGCCGAACCGGAGATGCCGGCGCCTGGAACTCCGTTCAGATAGCCCGCATTGACGTTGAAGCCGGACTGGGTGAACCAGCTGCGCTGCAGGCGACCCAGCGTGGTGGTGGTCAGATTGACCGGGTTGTGGGTATTCGAGTAGGTGGCTGGATAACTGGTGTAGATGGCGCGGTTGTTGGTGTACTCGCCGCCATACGGGGTGAGATCGGCCTCCAGGCGGGCGCTGAACTTGTCGCTGGGGGTGACCAGGAACTGCACCCGACCGGTGAGGCGATCGGTATTGGTGTAGGTCAGGTCGGGCCAGTAAGCGTTGGTGACAGGTCCCTGCGCCTTGCTGGCGCTGATGCTGGCACGATAGGCCAGCAGGCCGTCGACCACCGGCCCGGTCACGTAGGCTTCTTCCTTGACCGTCTGCAGCTGCCCCAGCGTCACCTTGGCAGCGGCGCTCGGCGTGAAGGACGGCCGGTTGGTGGTCACGTTGATGGCGCCGATGCTGGCATTCTTGCCCAGCAGCGTGCCCTGCGGGCCACGCGCCACTTCCAGCGAGTCGATGTCGGTGAAATCGAAGGACGACGAAAGCGCGTTGTAGGCGTAGCTCACGCCATCCACGATCAGTCCCACCGCGGGATCCTGGGCCTCGGTCTGGCCCTGCTTGCCGATGCCACGGATCGACAGGCTGCTGGTGCGCTGGTTGCCGAAGTTCCACTGCACATTGCCGGCCCGCTGCACCAGCTGGCTGACGTCGAGGGCATTCAGTTTCGACAGCTCCTTGCCACTTACGACCGACACTGACAGCGGCACGTCCTGTAGCTTCTCGACACGGTCGCGGGTGCGGATCACCACGGCATCCAGGGTCTGCGTTTCTTCGGCGGCGACCGGCTCCGGCTCCGCCGCGGCGGCGGGGGCTGCGACTGGCGCGACCGGGGCCGCGGCGCCATTGGCGGCCTTCTGCGCGGCAAGCTCTTTCTGGGTCTGTTCGAGCGCCTGGCGCAGGCGGGCGATCTCGGCCTGCAGGGCGGCGGGATCGGGGTCCGCTGCCAGGCTCAGCGCCGAGCTGCACAGGCTGGCGGCACCCAGCAGCAGGGCGAGGCGGCTGGGGCGGAACTGCGAAGTGCCGACAGGCGGGCGAGGATGCTTGCGCGAGGAAAGGATGTGCTGCCGGGTGTTGCTGGACATGGGGGCTGTGCTCCGCTGACTTTGGTGTGGTCCCTGCGCGCAGGGCGGGAAGGCTGGGTAGGAACGTGACGTCATGACCAGCCCCCTTTAGCAGGACCTGTGCCAGCACCACGGAGCGCAGCGCAGGATGGCTGCAACGCCCTGTTACGAAAAGCTTCTGGCGGCGATCAGCTGCAACGGCGGCTCTGCGGCGCCTTCACAGCTTGTTGCAGATGCAGCACGACGCGGCCGAAAGTGCTATCGGATCAACACTATTCCGCAGCCACGCGGACTGTTGCATGGCGGGCAGCGCGGGCAGTCCGGATGTTGCCTGGGCAACAGATCTCGCCGCCTCCGGGTCCGCAGGCGGCATCCAATCCGTCGGTCCGATTGGCCACAGGCCTTGGCGTGCAAGCGCTCGGCCGCAATCCATGGCGTCTTCGGATGGCGATCGCCCTCATGGCACGGAGACTGCTAAATCCCTGGAACATCCAACAAGATCCGGCCACCGCCCATTGGCCCACCCCAGGAGTCCTACCCGCATGAATTCGAGCAAGATCCTCGCCGTCGTCGCCGTGTGTCTCGCCGCTGCCGCTGCCCAGGCGGCCGGCGAGGCTGCCGTTCCGGCGGCCGCCCAGGCGCTTCCCGCCGCCTGCGGCAAGCCGCCCACTGCCGCCCAGCTGGCGCAGATCCAGCACACCAGCCGTGAGTTGTCGCGGCCGGAGGTCGATGCGCTGCTGGCCGATCCGGCTCACGTGGTGTTCATCGACGTCCGGCGGCCGGATGAGATCACCACCTGTGGCGGTTTCCCGGTCTATCTCAGCATCCAGGTCAAGGATCTCGAGTCCAGCCTCGCCTTCATCCCGCGTGACCGCAAGATCGTGACCATCTCCAACCACGCCTTCCGGGCCTGGCGCTCGGCCGACCTGCTGGCCGGCAGGGGCTTCAATGTGATCGGAGCCGTCAGCGCCGAGGACTATGCGTCCGCGGGGGGAGCCTTGACCCGTATCACGCCGCCGCCGCCGCGTGCGGCCGCACCGGCTGCCGATGCCGGCAACGCGGGTGGCGCCGCCCTGGCTGCCGCGCCGGCACAACGCTGAGTCCCCAAGGAGATCGCCGTGAAAAAGACCCTGTTTGCCCTGCTGGCCGCCCTGCTGGGCGTGCTGGCCGTGACGGTGTGGGCAGCCGATGACACGCCAGCGGCCGCCGACAAGCCGGTGACCGACAAGCCCGCCGCCGACAAGCCGGCGGCGGGCGATGAGGCCAAGTCGCCCGCCGCCAAGCTCGCCAAGGCGCGTGCCTGGTGGGCCTATCAGCCGCCACACAAAGTGGCTTTGCCGGCTGTGAAGAACGACAGGTGGGTGCGCACGCCGGTGGATGCCTTCGTGCTCGCCCAGCTGGAGGCCAAGGGCCTGCAACCCAACGGCGAAGCGGATCGGGCCACCCTGATCCGGCGCGCCACCCTGGATGCCTGGGGCCTGGTGCCGACACCCGAGGAGGTGACGGCCTTCGTCAACGACAAGTCCGCCGATGCCTACCCCAAGCTGGTCGATCGGCTGCTGTCCTCGCCGCGCTATGGCGAACGCTGGGGCCGGCGCTGGCTGGATCTGACCCGTTATGCCGACAGCGATGGCTACAACACCGACGGCACCCGTCCGAATGCCTGGCGCTACCGCGACTATGTGGTCAAGGCCTTCAATGACGACAAGCCCTACGACCAGTTCATCCGCGAGCAGATCGCCGGCGATGAGCTGTGGCCGGACCGCAAGGACGCCCTGGTCGCCACCGGCTTCCTGCGCAATCTTCCCGATGAGATCAATGCGCGCGATCTGAACCTCAAGAAGCAGGAGATCGCCAACGACCTCACCGATACCGTGGGCACGGTCTTCCTCGGCACCACGGTGGGCTGTGCGCAGTGCCACAACCACAAGTTCGATCCGATTTCGACCCGCGAGTACTACCAGTTGCAGGCCTACTTCGTGAACACCAGCTTCCGCGACGACATCCAGTCGCTGAGCGGCAAGCCGCTGGAGGACTACAAGGCCCAGCTGGCCAAGTGGGAGGACGCCACCAAGGACCTCCGCGCGCAGCAGGAAGCCCTGCTCAAGCCGACCATCGACAAGCTCGAGTCGGACCGCCTGTCCGGCTTCGTGCCGGCCACCCGCGAGGCGATCACCAAACCGGAAGCCGAGCGCAATGCCTACGAGCGCTGGATCTATCACCGCAGCCTGTGGACCATGAGCGGCCGCACCCGTAATGCCGTCAACCAGCTCAAGGAGAAGGATCCGGACGCCTACGAGAAGTACCAGAAGCTCGACGCCGAACTGAAGAAGTTCGACAAGCTGAAACCCCGCGATCCCGGCCTGATCTCCACCGCGTCCGAACTCGACCATGCCGATGCGCCGGAGACCCACGTCCTGTTCAAGGGGATCTACGACCGGCCGCAGGAGGCCGTCCAGCCGGGCGTGCCCGCGGTCCTGGGCGACAGCCAGCCGGTGATCCAACCGACCGCCACCTCGTCGGGGCGTCGCACCGCGATCGCCAACTGGATCGCCTCGGCCGGCAATCCGCTGACCTCGCGGGTGTTCGTCAATCGCGTGTGGACCCAGTACTTCGGTCACGGCATCGTCGAGACTGTCAGCGACTTCGGCCACATGGGCCAGAAGCCCAGCCATCCCGAGTTGCTCGACTGGCTGGCGCTCGACTTCGTCGAGCACGGCTGGAGCGTGAAGCAGCTGCAACGTCAGATCCTGCTGTCGAGCACCTACCGGCAGTCCTCGGCCACCCGGCCGGAGGCGCTGGAAGTCGATGCCACCGATCGGCTGCTGTGGGCCTTCCCGCGCCAGCGGCTGGATGCCGAGGAGATCCGTGATTCCCTGCTGGCCGCGTCCGGTCTGCTGGAGGAGAAGATCGGCGGACCGGCGGTGTTCCCGCCGGTGCCGGCCCAACTCGACAACCTGAATGCATGGAAGGTCTCGGAAAATCCGCACGACCATTTCCGCCGCAGCCTCTACGTGTTCGTCCGCCGCAACACGCCCTATCCCCTGCTCGATACCTTCGACTGGGCCAATCCGCAGATCGTGCACAGCCGCCGCGAAGTCACCACCACCGCGCCGCAGGCCCTGACCCTGGTCAACAGCGAAGTGGTCTACCAGTACTCTCAGGAACTGGCCGGGCGGGTGATCCGCGAGGCCGGCGACAACGAGGGCGCGCGCATTGACCGCCTCTATCAGCTGCTGCTGGCGCGGACCCCGGACAAGGACGAGAAGTCGGCGCTGCTGGCCTTCCTCGACAGCCAGCAGAAGACCCTGCAGAAGCAGCTGGCGGCGGGCAAGAAGGTGGTCGCGCCGGCCGGCTATCGGGAAAGTCCGGAAGTGGTCGCCAACCTGGAAGGCCTCTACCGCAGTCTCTACACACGTACGCCCGACAAGTTTGAACGTGCCGCGCTGGTCAGCTATCTGGACAGCAAGCAGGAGAAGCCGAAGAAGGTGGCCGACAGCGACGATGGTGGCGATGCGATTGCCGCCGACGATGCGACTGCAGGCGGCGCCGGGCGCCGCGGCGACCCGGCCCGGGATGCCCGTGCCGCGGCTTTTGTCGACCTGGTGCATGCGGTCGCCAACTCCAACGAATTCATCTACCGCTTCTGAACTCCCAGACCTGAGGACAAGCACTCATGAGCAAGAACGATTCCCGCCGCGATTTCCTGCTGGGAGCCGGCTACGGCCTCGGCGGCCTTGCCCTGTCCGGCATGCTGCCGGGTGGCGGCATGATTTCCGCGGTCTCCGCCGCGGTCCTCGACGATCCGCTGGCGCCCAAGGCGCCGATGTTTCCCGCCAAGGCCAAGGCGGTGATCTGGCTGCACATGGCCGGCGCACCCAGCACCCTCGACCTGTTCGACTACAAGCCTGAACTGGTGAAGCTGCACGGCCAGCCGCTGCCGGATTCCTTCGCCAAGAATCTCAAGACCGCGACCGATGGCGGCGTCGGGGCCCTGTACGCGACCAAGCGCACCTGGAAGCAGTACGGCGAGAGTGGCGCCTGGTTTTCCGACCTGCTGCCCAATCTGGCCGAGCGGGCAGACGACATCTGCTTCCTCAAGGGCAGCAAGACCGAAGGCAGCACCCACGTGATCTCCTCGCTCAAGCTGCACACCAGTGGTCTGGTACCCGGGCGCCCGGCACTCGGCGCCTGGGTCCAGTACGGGCTGGGCTCCGCCAATCCGGACCTGCCCGGCTTCATCGTGCTGGCCAACGGTAAGAGTGGTGGCGGCGGCGGGCGTGGCCAGGTGATCTGGAGCTCGGGCTTCCTCCCGGCGGTCTATCAGGGTACGGCCTTCCGCCAGGGCGACTCGCCGATCCTGAACCTGGCACGTCCCGGCCTGGAAAGCGACGGTGAGCAGCGTGGCACCCTCGATCTGATCAAGCAGCTCAACCAGCATCTGGCTGCGCAGCGGCCGGGTGACAGCGAGCTGGAGGCGCGCGCGCGCTCCTATGACCTGGCCTACCGCATGCAGACCACCGCCCCCGAAGCGGTGGACCTGAGCAAGGAATCCGCCGCCACCAAGGAAGCCTATGGCGTCGGCGATGCGGCCACCAATGACTATGCGGTCAATCTGCTGCGCGCGCGGCGCCTGATCGAACGAGGCGTGCGCTTCGTCCACGTGATCTCGGGTTCGCCCGACGACAAGCAACCGGACTGGGACGCGCACCGCGAGATCGAGAAGAACCACGCCCTGATGGCGCGCCTGGTGGACAAGCCGATTGCCGCCCTGCTGGCCGACCTCAAGCAGCGCGGCCTGCTCGACAGCACCCTGGTGGTCTGGACTTCGGAATTCGGCCGCACCCCCTACGGCCAGACCGGCGATGGCCGTGATCACAACCCGTGGGGCTTCACCTCCTGGATTGCCGGCGGCGGCATCAAGGCCGGAACCACCCACGGATCGACTGACGAGATCGGCCTGCGGGCGGCGAGCGGCATCGTGGACACCTACGATCTCCAGGCCACCCTGCTGCACCAGCTCGGGCTGGACCATCGCCAGCTCACCTTCCAGTACCAGGGACGATCGGAGCGCGCTACCACCGTGTTTGGCGAGGTCGTCAAAGAGATCATCTGAAGACCGGCGGGGCGCGGCGGAAAGCCGGCGCCGCGTCCCGCCGCAATCGACACCATGCACAAGCTGACTGCACCCCTGGTCCTGCTGCTGGCCCTGCAGACCGCGCCCGTCCTCTGCGACGAGGACGAGATGGACACCGACCTGATGCAGACCATCGACGACACCACCAAGAGCGTCACTTCCAACATCGACCTGCGCAAGAAGCAGGCGGCCGACGAGGACGCGCATGCACTGCAGAAGCTGCTGTCCCAGGTGGAGGTGTTCTACGAGACGCGCCATGACAAGGCCGATGCCGTGGAATTCGCGCGGACCAGCCTGGAGATCGCCAATCGCCTGCAGAAGCTGCTGACCGACAAGGATTTCGAGGGCGCGGCGCGCGCGGCCAACGAACTCTCGCGTTCCTGCCGCTCCTGTCACGACGTGTACAAGCATTCCTGAGGTGGGCGAGCGTCTGCGGGTCCCCGTGCGGCTGGGGCTGCTGTTCGCTGCGGCACTTGTCGTGCTCCCGGCACGCGCGCAGAGCGTGCTGGAATTCGACCGCTGGATGCAGCAGATCGACCGCCACAGCCAGGACGTGCTGCGTCACATCCAGCGCAGGGACGATGCCGCCGCGTTGGCCGACGCGCGCGAACTGGCCGCGCTGTATCGCAGGATGGAGGATTTCTACCAGCAGCGTGGCCATGCCGATGACGCCGTACTGGCTTCATTCGTCGGGCGCGATCAGGCCGAGCAGGCGGCAAGCGCATTGGCGTCGCGGCGCTACGACGAGGCCTACGCCCAGGCCAGTGCCCTGGCACGCGACTGCCGCAACTGCCATATCCAGTACAAGCCGATGCGCCCCTGAGCCGCGCGCGTCATTCCCTTTTCATCCCCACAGGAGTGTTCCGCCATGTCGTTCCGCCCCCCCCTCTGCAGCGCCCGTCCGGCGCCGTCCGGCCGCTTGCGGCGCAGCCCGGCCCTGGTCCTGCTGGGCTGCCTGATCCTGCCGCTGCCGGGGCTCGCCCAGCAGGCCGCCCCCGCTGCCGGGGCTGCCGCGCCAGCAGCGGCCGACCCAAAGGCACCACCGCCACCCGCCAGTTTCTTCGTCACCAGTGCCGGTCCCGGCAAGGGCGCCGATCTGGGGGGACTGGCCGGGGCCGACGCCCATTGCCGGGCACTGGCTGCGGCGGCAGGCAATCCGCGCAAGGAGTGGTACGCCTACCTGAGCACCCCGGCCCGCGACGGCAAACCGGTGGTCAATGCCCGCGACCGGATCGGCAATGGTCCCTGGACCAACACCCGCGGTGCCGTGGTCGCCAAGGACCTGAGCCACCTGCATGGCGACACCCTGGATCTGGCCCGTCTCGGCAACAACCTGTCGCGCACCACCGTGCTGACCGAACGCAACGAGCCGATCAAGGGCGCTGGTGACCAGCCCAACCAGCACGACATCCTGACCGGATCCCTGCCGGATGGGCGCGCCTACAGCGATGGCGCCGACCATACCTGTTCGGACTACACCAGCAGCGCTGCCGAGGGCAGCGTGCAGGTCGGGCACTTCGATCGTACCGGGGGCGGCAACACCTCCTGGAACTCGGCCCATCCCAGCCGCGGTTGCAGTCAGGAAAAGCTGGTCGGAACCGGTGGGGCAGGGCTGTTCTACTGCTTTGCCCGCGACTAGCGCGGCAAATTCCATTTTTGGCAAAGCAGCGCAGTCTTTATTCGTTCACGCACGGTCGAGGCGCTCCTAAGCTGCAGGTATTGGTGGCTGCCGCCATCAGCGTCGGTGATTCGCATGGAGAAAGCAACGATGTCCACCCTGAGTATCGGTCGCGGTGCCGCGCCGGCCGCCGTCAACAGCCCCGCTGCGCCGGTATCCTCGTCGCCTGGCGGCCTGCCCGAGGTTCTGCTCGAGGCGCGCCGGCTGGCTGCTGAGCAAGGTTTGCCCTATGCCGGCAGCGTCTCGCCGGTCGAGGCCTGGCAACTGGTGCAGGACGGTGCCGCCAGTCTGGTGGACGTGCGTTCACCGGAAGAACTCACCTTCGTCGGCCGGGTACCGGGGGTGCGTAATGTCGCCTGGGCCAGTGGCACCTCGCTGACCCGCAATCCACGCTTCGTGAAGGAACTGGAAAGCCGCGCCGGGGGCCGCTCGGCCGTGCTGCTGCTGCTGTGCCGCAGCGGCAAGCGCTCCGCCGAGGCCGCTGCAGCGGCGACCAAGGCCGGCTTCGCGCAGGTCTTCAACGTCCGTGAAGGTTTTGAAGGGGATCTGGACGCCAGCCAGCAGCGCGGTGCGCTGGGCGGCTGGCGCCACTACGGGCTGCCCTGGCAGCAGGATTGAGCGCATGCCAGGCGATCTCCGCAATCCCGCACCCGCGGGGCATTCTCCGGCCGACCAGACCGGCTCGCTGCAGTGGCCGCTGCACGAAGTGGTAGCCGAACTGCACGCCGCCCGCAACGACTGGCGCGCTGCCCAGCACCGCGAGGCCGAACCGGGCAGTCGCGAACTGCCCTCACGCGAGGTGCTGACCACGGTCACCCACGATCTGCGCGGCGCGCTGTTTCCCTTGCGCCTCGGGCCGGCCGATCTGCCGCCGGCCAGCGAGGACAGCTTTGTCGGCTTCACCCTCGACCGCGCCCTCAATATCCTGCTCGGCCAAGTCCGCCTGGAGCTGCGCTTCACGCGCCGCCACGAGGCCGCCGAGGGGCCGGCGCTGGAAGTCCGGGCGCGCGAGATCGTGCGCGAATTCGCGCTCCAGCTGCCGGGCATACGGCGCCAGCTCGATCGCGATGTCGAGGCGGCCTATGCCGGTGATCCGGCGGCGCGCAGCGTCGACGAGATCCTGCTGTGCTACCCGGGCATCGAGGCGGTGATCCATCACCGCATGGCGCACCAGCTGTATCGCCTGGGCGTGCCGCTGCTGGCGCGCATGGTGGCCGAGATCGCGCATTCGGACACCGGCATCGACATCCACCCGGGCGCCCGGATCGGGACCGGCTTCTTCATCGACCACGGCACCGGCGTAGTGATCGGCGAGACTGCGGTGATCGGTGAACGGGTGCGCATCTACCAGAACGTCACCCTGGGCGCCAAGCGCTTTGACACCGATGCCAGCGGCGCGCTTGCCAAGGGCCAGCCGCGCCATCCGATCATCGAGGACCAGGTGGTGATCTACGCCGGCGCCACCCTGCTCGGCCGGATCACCGTGGGACGCGGCTCGGCCATTGGCGGCAACGTCTGGCTGACCCACAGCGTGCAGGCTGGCAGCGTGGTCACCCAGGCCAGCATTCGACATGAAACCGCCGCTGGAGAGAAATCGTGAGCGCCACCTATACCCGTTTCGGTTCGATCGTCCGCGATGCCCGGCGCCGTCAGGGCTGGTCGCAGGAAGTGTTCGCCGAGCGCGCCGACCTCAACCGGTCCTACCTGGGCGAAATCGAGCGTGGCGACGTGGTGCCCTCGCTGCAGACCCTCGCCAAGCTGGCCGCCGCGCTCGAGGTGCGGCTGTCCGAGCTGATCCAGCGCTGCGAGCAGGAAAGCCACGCCTGACCGCTGGTTTCCAGCGCTTTTCGGCCCCGCCACGCGTGGCCGCAGCCCGCGCACGTGCAGCATTGGTGGCGATAGCCGGTTGAAGTCTCCTTAGCTGTTGTCGATATTTGCTCATACGATTTTTTCATAAAGCCTTCCAGGAGACTTCCGATGGCCGACCACCAGGATGTGCAGCTGGCGCTGGGCGACAACGCCGCCCGCCAGCTTGCCAATGCCACCAAGACCGTCCCGCAGCTTTCGATCATCACGCCGCGCTGGCTCACCCACCTGCTGCAGTGGCAGCCGGTCGAGGCCGGCATCTACCGGCTCAACAAGGTCAAGAACCCCAATGAGATCCGCGTGGCGTGCTCGCAGCGGGACGAGTCCGAACTGCCGACCACCTTTGTCGACTACGAGGAACAGCCGCGCGAATACTTCCTCAACGCGGTCACCACCGTGCTGGACGTACACACTCGGGTGTCGGACCTGTATTCCAGCCCGCACGACCAGATCAAGGAACAGCTGCGCCTGACCGTCGAGATCATCAAGGAACGCCAGGAGAGCGAGCTGATCAACAGCCCGGACTACGGCCTGCTGGCCAACGTCGCCGAGCAGCAGCGCATCACCACCCTGACCGGCGCGCCCACCCCGGACGATCTGGACGACCTGATCACCAAGGTGTGGAAGGAGCCCGGCTTCTTCCTGACCCATCCGCAGGCGATTGCCGCGTTCGGCCGCGAGTGCACCCGGCGCGGCGTCCCGCCGCCCACCGTCAGCCTGTTCGGTTCGCAATTCCTGACCTGGCGCGGCATCCCGCTGATCCCGTCGGACAAGGTGCCGGTGGCCGATGGCAGGACCAAGATCATCCTGCTGCGCACCGGCGAGAGCCGTCGCGGCGTGGTCGGCCTGTTCCAGCCGGGACTGGCCGGAGAGCAGAGCCCGGGGCTGTCGGTGCGCTTCATGGGCATCAACCGCAATGCCATCGCGTCCTACCTGATCTCGCTGTATTGCTCGCTCGCGGTGCTGTCCGATGACGCCATTGCGGTCCTCGATGACGTGGAGATCGGCAAGTACCATGACTACCCCGACACCTACAAGTGAGGTCCTGCCGGCCGGTCTGCCGGATCCGCAGATGCTGGCCCGCCTGGCGGGCGAATTCTTCGCTGCATTGCCCTCGGCGCCCGCCCCCGGCGTGTCCACCAGCCATCCGGCGGCGCCGGCGAGTGCCTTCCAGCCGCCGGCGAACAGTGCGCCGACCCTGCCGGCGGGCGGCGGTGTGAGCCCCTCGGGCACCGACCTGCAGGCACCACCGGTGTTCCAGGCGGCCCCTTCCCATGGTGCCGAGCCGCTGATCCAGGGGGCCGGCGGCACGCCGGTGCTGGCACCGGTCGCACCCCCCAGCCAGGCGCCGGCCGGCGTCGGGGTGCCACGCGCCAGCAACGCCATCCCCGGGGTGCCGCACGCCTATGCGGCGGCCCGGCCGGGTCTTGACCTGGGGGCGCCGCTGACGGCCGGTGCCGCATTTTATTTCCTCGAGGGCGGCCATGGCTATCCGGCCGATGGCGATCTGCTCGCGCCGGAACTCCCGCTGCTGGGTAGCGGCCTGCCGGCCCTGGCCGAACTCCATGCGGCGCTGGCCGGGGCGCCGGCGTCAGGTGCGCAATTGCCGCCGCGCCAGGACCAGGGCAGCCACTTCTATTTTCTCGATCCGCTAGGGGGCGGCGGCCTGAGCCAGGCCAAGCCGGCGGGCGCCGCCGGTCTTGATCCCAATCTGGTGCGGCGCGATTTCCCGATCCTGCAGGA
>CAIQGU010000077.1 GCA_903871435.1 uncultured Burkholderiales bacterium
CCCCGAGCTGCTGGGATCCCTGGCGTTTCTGGTGTTTGCCACCTCGCTGGTGGCGATAACGCTGCTGCTGGCGATGATCCGCCAGGGGGAGGCGTCCCGTGTCTCGGCGCTGTTTTTCCTGGTGCCGCCGGTGACGGCGCTGATTGCCCATGGCGCGCTTGGCGAAGCCATGGCACCCCTTGCGTGGGTAGGAATGGCGCTCGCCGTGCTGGGCATCTACCTGGTGATGCGGCGCGCCAGTTGAGGCGGGCGCTGCCGCGCCGGTGCTAGCTCTTGGGTGCCGGTGCCGGGGCCGTCGTTCCCGGGTTGGCCGGTGCCGTTGCCGCGGGTTGCGGTGCGCTGGATGCGGGCGCGGCAGCCGCCCCGCGCGTGTACACGATCTTGTTCGTTCCGCCATCGCAGGAACCCACCACTGTGCGCTCGCCTACCTGGTCGTTGGCCACGACCTCCAGGGTGTAGCTGGAAACGTGATTGGCTTCGATCTGCGCGGCGATCTCGGTCTTGAGTTCATCGCAGGGTTTGGCCGCGAAGGCCGGCGCGCTGCCAAGCAGCAGGGAAAAGATCAGGATGGGTGTGCGCATTTTGAGCTCCGGAAATGGTCTTGCCGCCTAGTAAAGGCCAGCATTATCGTCCAGAGTAGGTCCAGCCGTGGCCGCCTGCTGTGCGGTATCGCACCTATCAGCGGTAAAGGCTCTGACCAAAGCGTGCGAAGCGTGGCAGCCAGTTGCCGGTCATGTCCACCGACACCAGGATGCGCTCGGCCCGGCCAGTGAGCCGTTCGCGGGACACGAGGCCAATGTAGCGGGAGTCCGCGCTGTTGTCGCGATTGTCGCCCAGCATCAGGTAACGGTCCTCTGGGATGACCACGGGCCCGAAGTCGGCCGCGTTGCGCACGCCATCGAGCCACTGGATGCGGTGGCTCCCGGTATCCGCGGTTTCCATCAGTTGCTGCGCCCGAAACGTGCGCCCGCCCGTCTCGAGGTCAGCGTCCTGGCCGACCGGGACATACGAAACCGCCTCGCCGTTGATCGTCAGTCGTTTGTCATGCATGGCAATCCGGTCGCCCGGAAGACCGATGATGCGCTTGATGAGGCGCCGTCCGTCCTGCGGCGAGGTGAAGGTGACGATGTCGCCACGGCCCGGTTCCGCCAGCCGCGCCACGATGATGTCGGTGAGGGGAACCTTGACGCTGTAGGCCAGCCGATTCACCAGCACGACGTCACCCTCGAGGATGTTGGGGTGCATCGACCCCGAAGGTATGGGGTTGTAGTCGGCGACCGCGGTGCGGATGAGGCCAAACCCAAGCAGGAGCACGAGGAAGCCGCGGTTTTGCCGGAGCAGGACAGCAAGTCGGCGCATGGTGGTTTTCCTGGTAAAAGACCTGGGACCCGGCCGGGCGGCGTTGGTTCCCCCAGCGGCCGGTTTGCCGCCGTCGTGACGCTGCCGGCGGATCAGCCCATGCGTGCCAGGTAATCCCGGCCCATATCCGCCGTTGCGTCGACCCAGTCGGATTTCAAGCTCTGGGCCAGCTCGGTTTCCGCATGCGACGCGCGCCACGCCAGCAGTTGCAGCCGCCGCTGCATGATGAACGTTGGAATTTCCGCTATCTCTTGCGGCGAGAGCGCCCCGTGCTGGCCGTATCCGTCGAGCCATTGCGCGATCAGCCGCGGACACTCCGGCTTGTGCTCGATGAAACTCAGCGCCGCGGCCAGGTCATGCAAAAACCAACCCAGCCCGCAGTCGTCAAAATCGAGGATGTGGAAGGTGTCGCCGTCGATCAGCAGATTGGCCAGGCGCTGGTCGGCGTGTATTAGGCCGAAGCGGCCGGTATCACGCCCATAGGCCCGGAGCCGGGCATCGATGCGTTGCGTCACGGTTCGCAGCAATGCCGTCTGGCTGGCGCTGAGGTCTGCGGAGCGGTCCCAGGGACCCCAATGCGCATCCGGACCGAGGATGCCTGCAAAATCCCACACCGGTCGCTCGAAAAAAGAGGGGCGGTCCCAGGCCCGCGCCTGGGCATGCATGCGCGCGCTGAGCATGCCCAGTTCCCGCATCGAGGGTTCCAGGCGGGACTCGTCAGGGCAGCTGCCGCAAATCCAGTCGAACAGCGATACGCGGCGCAGTCCCAGATCCGGCGACTGCAGTTCCTGCAGCGCGTCGCCATTGATGCCGCTGACCACGCGGGGCGTTGCGATGCCGGCCGCGTTGAGGGCTGCCATCCAGGCCAGCTCGCTGCGGATGGCATTGGGTGAATGGTAATCGGGGCGATGCACCCGCAGCACCCAGCGCTCGCCCGTTTTCGCGGCGATGCGGAACATGGTGTTTTCCGAGTGGCTGAGCAGGTCGATCGCGGCAGTCTCGTCCAGGCCGTAGCGTTTCAGCGCCTGGCGGGCCAGCTGTCGCAGCCGCTCCACCATGGTTTGATAGTCGTGTGGTGTCATCGTCTCGTGTCAAACCGTGTCGTGTCCCGTAGTTCGTCGCATCGGCCGTGGGTTTACAAGCGGCTTTCGCGCGTGCCCCCAGGCGGTCCGTGTTGCCGGGTACGCTTATTGCAGCAGACTAGCGCGGAAAGCTTGTGCCGGGAAAGGAACGCCCGCACGGCCGCCGTCCGTGCGGTTGCTGCTCCTGGACGTTGGTGAAGAACCGCCGGGATATCCCTGCCACGGTGCATCGCGGACCGCCTGCCGCCCCGCATCGGTGCGGGTGATGTATGCCGCGGCATAGGTGGTATACCGCTTTTTTCGAGGAACTCATGATCAAGTCGCTGGAAGGCAAGGTTGTTGTCGTGACGGGCGCCAGTCGCGGCATCGGCAAGGGCATCGCCCGCGGATTCAGCCGTGCCGGGGCGCGCGTGGCCGTCGTATCGCGTTCACTCGCGGATGCGCAGGCTGTGGCGCTCGCTCTGCAGGCCGAGGGCGGTCTGGCACGCGGATTTGCGGCCGACGTTATAAGCAAGGCCGCGCTGGACGAGCTGGCGGCAGCGGTCGTAAAGGCGTGGGGCGGGGTGGATATCGTCTGCGCCAATGCCGGCATTTTTCCCAGCGGCGCCATCGCGGACCTGCGCGAGGATCAGTGGGACGACGTGATGAATACCAACGCGCGCAGCGCCCTGTTCAGCCTGCAGGCATTCCTGCCAGCCTTGCGCGAATCGCGCGCACCACGGCTGGTGCTCACCTCGTCCATCACCGGGCCGATCACCGGCTACCCCGGTTGGGCCCATTACGCCGCCAGCAAGGCAGCCCAGCTGGGCTTCATGCGCACAGCGGCCGTTGAACTGGCGCCCCTGGGAATTACGGTCAATGCCGTCCTGCCCGGCAACATACTCACCGAGGGCCTCAGCGGCATGGGCGCCGACTACGTGGCAACCATGACGGCATCCGTGCCCCTGCGACGCCTGGGTTCGGTTGACGATATCGCCGCGGCCGCCATGTTCCTGGCCTCGGACGAGGCGGCATTCATCACCGGCCAGACGATCGTCGTCGATGGTGGCCAGACGCTGCCCGAAGCGCTGTAGGCGGCCGGTCACGCTTCCTGCAATCTTCGCCGCAACCTCGGGATACACGCAACATGCATGAAGCCCATTCCCCCGCTGCTTCTCCTAATGCCCGCCCTGCCGATCCGCGCGCGGCCAGCGCGGGCGTCGACTTGGGCCAATACGGCTACACGCAGCAGCTCGACCGCACCATGGACGTTTGGCAGCTGACAGCGTTTGGGCTCAACTACATGATCCCGATTGCGCCGGCCATCATATTTGGACTGCTGCTCAAGGGCTCTGGCGGAACGGTTGCCTTGCCCTACCTGCTGGCGGGCGTGGCGATGCTGTTCACCGGCTTTGCCTACGCCGTGATGGTGCGTAATTTTCCGTTGGCCGGATCGGTGTACAGCTATGTTGGCCGAGGCTGGAACCCGTACCTGGGATTCATCGCCGGCTGGGTGCTGACCCTGGACTACATCCTCATCCCCACGGTAACGGCGTCGAGTGCGGCCGCTTTTGCCCAGCAGCAATTTCCCGACATGCCCTACTGGCTGCTGCTGTCGTTTTTCTCGGTGGCCACGGGACTCGTGAACCTCTTCGGCGTCGAGCTCATGTCGCGCCTGGGCCTGTGGCTCCTGCTGCTGGGTGAACTGGTGGTATGGATTTCCATGGCGGTTTGGGGCCACGCGGTATCGGCCCATCATGTCGGCGAAGCCACGCTGTGGAGCATGAAGCCCTTCGAATTCAGCAGCCTGGGTGCGCTGGCCGGAGCCACGTCGCTGGCGGTCTTCAGCTTTCTGGGTTTCGATGCCATCACGACCCTGGCGGAGGAGACCTGCCAGCCCAGGCGGGACATACCGCGCGCCATCTTCTGGTGTATTGGCATTGGCACCCTCACCATGGTGGCCTGCGGTTATGTGGGCGTTCTGGTAATTCCCGACTGGCGCAACTACGACCATCGTGTGGCCACCGGATACGAGCAACGAGACGAAGGGAAATTCAACGTTGTTCTGTTCGAGTAAAACGCTCAGTATGTGTGCTTCATGGTGATGAATTCCTACGAAGGGTTTGCTCAG
>CAIQGU010000078.1 GCA_903871435.1 uncultured Burkholderiales bacterium
ATTCAAAGCACGCTGGCGAATCATTTGTCTACGGCCACCTCAGAACTCAGCGCAACAGACCGGAACAGCCTCAACAGCAGTTACGCATCATGTCTAGGCCTGCTGAGAAGACACGATCGATCGAGGCGCTGTTCCATATCGATACGCAGGGCGAGATCGTCACGCAGACCAATTCCGGTGGCCATGCCGTCTACCAGAACGCCGGCCGCACCCGGCGCGACGGTCTGGAAATTTCCTGGCTGCGCGAGCTGGGCCACGCGTGGCGGGCAACGCTGGCCTACACCTACATCAACGCCCGCTACCAGGATGCCTACCGGACCTGCCTCACGACCCCCTGCCCCGTTGCCAACGTGGTGGTCAGCGCAGGCAATCAGATTCCCGCCATCGCCCGCTCCAGCGCCTATGCCGATGTGAGCTGGCGGCCGGTCAGCGGATGGGATGCGGGCGTCGAAGCACGGGCCGCGTCCCAGGTTTACGCGGACGACATCAATTCCCAGGCCGCGCCCGGCTACGCCATCGGCAGCCTGCGCATCGGTTATCGCAGCGCGCCGGGACATTTGAACCTGCACGCGTTCGCGCGCATCGATAACGTGTTTGATCGCCGCTATGCGGGGTCGGTCATCGTGGATGAGACCAGCCTGCGTTTTTTCGAGACCGCGCCCGGTCGATCGGCTCTGGTCGGAGCCAGTGGGGCCTGGTCGTTCTAGAAACCCGCGGACGCCATCGCCCCGTCACGCAAACGTCCGCAACCACCCGGAGCGCCTCCATGTACACCTACGTTTTCGATGCTGCCGGCCATCCGGTGGGATTCATCCGCGGCAATTTCGTCCACGACATGCACGGCAACGCCGTGGGCCAGATCCGCGACAGCCATGTCTACCGCATGAGCGGCACTTATGTCGGCGAGCTGCACAAGCAGATGGTGGTGGACAAGCACCTGGGGCGCCTGCGCGATATCGGTACACCCGCGGAGCCAGGCAATCCCGGTCGCCCCAGTCATCCCGGCGACCGCGGCGTGATCAACGTGGGTTTTACGGACCTGTTCGGGAAACTGACCGAGCGCTGAAAATCCCCTCTCCCGTGCCCTCTAGCCCGCGCGCCGTGCGGTTTCCCCCAAACGCTCCAGCGCCGCCGGCGCGAGCGCAATGCCCACGCAATGCGCCGCGTAGAGCGCTGCTCCCGTCGCGGGCGCCATGCGCGGCTCGATGAACGCATACGAGCGACCCCGCGCCACCAGCGCCCGCTTCATCGGTTCCAGAAGCAGGTCGGTCTGCCCGAACATGCCACCCGACCACGAAACGGGGAGCGGCACGTCGTGCGGAACCCCCAGCGCGTCGCGCGTGGCCTCGACGATTGCGGCGAGCTCGTCGGCCGCCGCCGCGAATACGCCTGCCGCACGTGCGTCGCCCGCGGCAGCCGCCTGGGCAACAAGCCGGGCCAATTGGGCCAGCTTGCTGCGCCAGGACTGATTCGCGCCGTAGATGGCAGCGCACAGATCCAGGTCGCCCTCCAGGGAGAAGTGCGCTCGCACGAGCCCATAGAGCGGCCCGCGCGGCGCACGGCCATCGCTCATGCGTGAGAACAGGTTCAGGCCTTCGCGTGCGATCCAGTAGGCCGATCCCTCGTCGCTGAAGAGCTCGCCCCAGCCGCCCGCGCGCGCCTGACGCCCGCCATATTCGCCGTAGGCGATGGACCCGGTGCCGGCGATCACGTTGATGCCGTCCTTGCAGCCCAGAGCGCCGGCCCAGCCGCAGATCATGTCGTTGCCACACCGGTACTGGGCGCGTCCCAGCAGGGGCGTGCCCATGGCGTCGAGCCGCTCCAGCAATCTGCTGTCCTCCCCGTACGCCGGCAAGCCGAGAAAGGCAAAGGCGAGCGCGCCAGGCGCGACGCCACCGGCCGCCAGCGTGGCGGCGATGCCGCGCGCCAGCAGTGCGTGTAGCGCGTCCAGGCCAATCTCGGGGTAATAGGCCGGGCCTTCGTCGTGGGTCGCCAGCACCTCGCCCTGTTCGTCGATGAGCACGAACGCGGTCTTGCTGCCCCCGCCGTCGACGCCCAGGAAGGTTCTCACCCCGCCGGCTCCAGCGGATAGATCGTCACGCCCTTGACGACGCGGTTGACGGCGCCGCTCGGGCTGGGATTGTCGGGCGTGATACCCAGCGCCAGGGATTGGAGCAGCGCCAGGAACTGCGCGAAGACCAGGCAAGGCAAGGCAGCGGCCATGGCGCCCGCGCCTGCCAGCCCGGGTATCGTGAAATTGTCCGGGTTGCCTGGCTCGATGTCGCCCTCGGCCGCCACACAGAGCACGCGGCCTGCCGCCCCGTCGTTGCGCAGCTCGCGCAGGAGGTCCAGGTCGTAGCGGCGGCCGTAGGGGTCGCGGGACAGGAAAACCACGACGAGCGTGTTTTGCTTGACGATGGTCTTGGGGCCGTGCCGAAAGCCCAGCGGCGTATCGGCCAGGGCGACTACGCGCCCATCGGTGAGTTCGAGCAGCTTGAGGGCGGATTCGTGCGCCAGGCCCTTGCGTTCGTTGGCGCCCAGGTAGACGACGCGTTCGAATCCGGTGCGCACGATATGCCGCACTAGCGGCAGCGCGAAATCGAGCACATGCTGCGCGCCGGCACTGGCCAGCGTCACGTCCCGGTCGGACACAATGCCGAAG
>CAIQGU010000079.1 GCA_903871435.1 uncultured Burkholderiales bacterium
CAGCGGCCGCTGCCGCCGCTACTGCACCCGTGGCAGCTGCTGTCTCCAATGCCGCCGCTGCTGCCGCGCCTGGCGCTGCCGTTTCTGCAGCCGTCTCCGCTGCCGCTCCCACGGCGCCCAGCGCGGCTGGACCTGCCGCCACACCAGCACGCAAAAAGCCGGGCTGGAGCTACGGCCGCTTCCTGCGCGTGCGCATCGGCACCGAGCGCCTGACCCTGGAGCTGTACTCGGGCCGGCGCAAGCCGCAACTGCTGGCGCGTCTGGCGCGCGAATACGTTGCGGCCGGCGAAGCCGGTACCCCCTCCTTGCCTACGGAACTGGCCGAAGCTTTTGTCGCGCTGGAGCCCGCACTGGCTGCGCTGGAAGCGGGCGTGCTTGCCGATGGCGGCAAGGGGCTGCGCGGCGTGACCTGCGATGTCATCATCGATGATGCCTGGATGCTTTACGACGTGGTGCGCGCGGACCTGCGTGGCTTGTCGCCGCGCGCGGCCGACGCGCTGATCGGCGCATCGCTGGCCGACGTGGCGGGCGTTGCCGCCTCGGAACTTATCAGCCGCTGGCAGCCGCAGGGCGACAGCGCCTACACGCTGGCCTGCGGCCTGCCGGCCAATGCCCTGCCAACGCTCAAGGAAACCCTGCGCGCCCGGCGCATCGAGCTCGGCGCCGTCGAAGGCGAGTTCGTCACCGAATACAACCGGCACCGCGACAACCTGGAGCCCAAGTGCTCGGTGATAGCGGTGGTCCGTGAAGCCGGTGCGCAGCTGGCCGTGCTGATCAATGGCGTGCTCACCAGCATGAGCTTCGAGTTCGGGGTGGCCGCACCGAAGGAACTGGAATTGCGCGGGCGTGGCCTGCTGCGCGTTGCCGGCGTGGGTGGTGACGGCGCGGTGCGGTTCTACGCCATTACGCCGGCGGGTTGGAAGGCGCCGGACCCCTGGGTCTGTTTGCCGGCGAGCGCCTGATGGACGGCAATTGCACGCCCTGCGGGCACGCGTATTTCAGATTGTGCGGAGAAGGATGATGGCAGCCAAACTGGCCCGACTCGAACTGGATTTCTCGCCGGCACGGCGCAACGCCCCCATGGGCTGGCTGCTGCTGGGGGCCGGACTCATCGCGGCCACGGTGGCGGGCGTGCAGTTCCGCTCGGCGCACGCCGAACGCATGGAGTACGCCCCCAGCCTGAGCGCCATCACCGGCAAGTCCACGGGTAGCCGCGACGCCAACGGCGCTGCGCCCGATCCGCGCGCCACCCAGGCGGCGGCCGGTGTCGCGCGCGACCTGCAGGTACCCTGGGCCGAGATGCTGGCAGCCCTGGAAAACGTGCAGGCCAAGGACGTCGCGCTGCTGGGCGTGGAGCCCTCGGCCACCCGCCACAACATCCGCATAACGGCCGAGACCAAGTCGCTCGAATCCATGCTCAATTACGTGGACGCGCTGCGCAGCGACTCCTTTCCGGAGGTGAGCCTGGCGTCGCACCAGGTCGAGCCCCAGACCCCGGGCAATCCCGTGCGCTTTGTCGTTCAGGCCCGCTGGAGAGCCCAATGAGCAATCTCAATATCGCCCTCAACTCGGGGCGGCGCCTGGCGCACCGCCTGCACGTCCGGCTGGGCGCCAACGGCCTGATCGGAGTCGCAATGGCCGTAATGGCCGTCGCCGGGCTGGCCTACGCGCTGCGCACGCAGCATGAAGCGGCGGACCTGCAGCAGCAGGCCGAAGCAGCGCGGGCACGGGCCGCTCAGATGGCCACCGCAGCACCCGTGGAGGTAGTGCCGGCGGGCGAGCGCCTGACGCGCTTCCAGAACTGGTTCCCGACGGCGGATACCTCGACGGCCGACCTGCGCAAGATATTCAAGGCGGCGCAGGCAAGCCATCTCACGCTGTCGCGCGGCGAGTATTCGCTCACGTCCATCGACGGCTCGGGCGGCCTGCAGAAATTCGATGTCATCCTGCCCGTGAAGGAACACTACGGCTCGGTCAAGAGCTTCGTCGCCGACGTGCTCAATGAGCTGCCGCACGCCAGCCTTGCCGAACTGCGCGTCGAGCGCCCGGCGTCGGCCGCCGATGAGCTCGACACGCGGGTTCACTTCACCCTGTATTACCGGACGCGCACGACGTGAAGACCACCGGCACCCGCTGGAAGCTGCTGGGCCTGCTGGCCGCGGGCGGCGCGCTCGCGTTCTACGTGCTGTCGCAGTCATCGGGCGACGACGAAAGTGTCGTCAAGCCCGTGGTGCGCGAGGCCGCGCGGCCCGGCGCGGGCGAACCGGCTGCGCGCGCCACGACCGAAAAGCCGGCGGAAGCGCCGGGGCTTCCCAGCAGAAGCAAGCTGGCGCAAAACGCCAATAGCGATCCCTTCGCGCCCAAGGGCTGGACACCGCCGCCACCGCCACCGCCCCCGCCCGTGGCAGCGCCACCGCCGCCGCCGCCCCCGCCACCAACCGCGCCACCCGTGCCCTTCAAGTTCATCGGCCAGATCGAGGACAAGTCGGCCAAGCCGGCTGCCTTCATCACCAAGGGCGACGCGCTGTTCGTCGTCCACGTGGGTGATGTGGTCGAGAACACGTACCGCGTGGAATCCTTCAACGCCGCCCAGGTGGTCGTCACCTACCTGCCGCTCCAGCAGCGGCAGACCATCGATGTTTCCGGAGGTTAGCAATGCCGCAACGCCATCCGCACCCCCTTCCCGCCCACGCTCCCCGCCGCGTCCATTGGGTCGCCCGCCTGGCGCTGCCGGCTGCCATCGCTCTGGCCCTGCTGGGTTGCGCGGCCGAGCGTGATCACTCCGAGGGCATGCGCAGCATGACGGAGGGAGACCCTGAGAAGGGTCTTGCCCTGTTGGCGCGCGCCAGCCAGGCCGAGCCGAGCAATCCACAGTACCGGCTCGATTTTCTCAAGCAGCAGGCGCTTTCGGAGCGCGACGCGACGGCGCGTGGCGACGATGCGCGGCGCCGCGGCGACCTGGAAGAAGCACGCAAGTGGTACCTGGTGGCGCTGCGGGTGAA
>CAIQGU010000080.1 GCA_903871435.1 uncultured Burkholderiales bacterium
CATGTGGTTCCCGCCGTGTCAAGATCGGCGCGGCGTGCAGTCGGCGCGTGCAGTCGGCGCGTGCAGTCGGCGCGTGCAGTGGGCGCGTGCAGTGGGCGGCGTACAGTGGGGGCAAGCGGCTCGATGTCGGCGATGCAGGACGGTTCCATCGAATTCACGGTGAACGCAATTGCCCACACGGTGCGCGTTGCGCCGCAGGCCACCCTGCTCGAGGTGCTGCGTAATGACCTGGAACTCAACGGCCCCAAGTTCGGGTGTGGCCTCGGTGAGTGTGGCGCCTGCACCGTGCTGATCGATGGCCAGGCGGTCCGCGCCTGCACCGTGCCCATGGCCAACATGGCCGGCCGCTCCGTGCTCACCCTTGAGGGCCTGGGTACCCCGGCGCGCCCGCATCCCATCCAGCAGGCTTTCATCGATGCCCAGGCGGCCCAGTGCGGCTATTGCCTCAACGGCATGATCATGAGCACCAAGGCGCTGCTCGACCGCAATCCGGATCCCACTGCGCAACAGGTCCGCGAGGCATTGCGCTACAACCTGTGCCGTTGCGGCACGCACATCGAGATCCTCGATGCCGTGCTGCGTGCCGCGCGCACGCTTGCGGTCCCTCCAGTGGCGGATACGACGTGAACACAGCGACGCCTGCGCCGCCCTCGCGCCAGTCCTACCTTGACCAGGACGGCACCCTGATCGTGTTGCGCCCGCCGCCGGCCGTTGCACCGGGTCTGCCGGGGGTGGTGACCGCGGCGCCTGAAGGGGCCCCGGCCGCGACAGCGCCGGAACTGCTGCTCATGGTTGCCGAGGATGGGCGCGTTACCGCGTTCAATGGTCATGTGGACCTCGGAACCGGCATACGCACAGCCCTGGCGCAGATCGTCGCCGAGGAACTCGACGTTGCCGTCGGCGACGTTCAGCTCGTGCTGGGCGACACCGACACCGCGCCCAACCAGGGGCCCACGATCGCGAGCGAGACGATCCAGATCGCGGCGGTGCCGCTGCGCCAGGCAGCGGCACAGGCGCGCCAGTTCCTGCTGGGGCTTGCCGCCGCGGTGCTGGGCTGCGATGCGGCGCAGTTGCGTATCAACCGCGGCGTGGTCACGGCGGGAGCCGGCGGGCCGCGCATTGCCATCGGCGCACTGCTCGGCGGCCGTCGGGACCGCTTGCTCCTGCGCACCGACGCGCCGTTGAAGGCCGTCGCCGACTATCGCGTCGTCGGCCAGGCGGTGCAGCGCGTCGATATCCCCGCCAAGGCTACCGGTCAGTGGACCTACGTGCATGATGTGCGCCTGCCCGGAATGCTGCACGGCCGTGTCGTGCGGCCGCCCTACGCCGGACTCGACAGCGGCGACTTCGTTGGCACCAGCCTAATGTCGGTGGACGAATCATCCATCGCGCATCTGGCAGGCGTGGCGGCCACGGTCGTCGTCGGCGACTTCATCGGCGTCGTGGCACAGCGCGAGGAGCAGGCCGCGGCTGCTGCCGCAGCGCTGAAGGTGCAGTGGAAGCCGGTGCCCGCGATGCCCGATCTGCGGGATCTGCAGACCGCGCTGCTGGCCCAGCCCAGCCGCCCGCGAACCCTGAGCGATACCGGCAACGTCGATGCGCGCCTGCAAGCTGCGGCGATCCGCATGCCGCGCACCTACGTCTGGCCGTACCAGCTGCACGCCTCCATGGGACCCTCGTGCGCCGTGGCCGACTATCGCGAGGATGGACTCACCGTGTGGTCGGGCACCCAGAATCCGCACAGCCTGCGCAACGACCTGGCGCTGCTGCTCAAGCTGCCCGTCGAGCGCATACAGGTGGTGCGCCTCGAGGCCGCCGGCTGTTACGGCCGCAACGGCGCCGACGATGTCACGGCAGACGCGGCGCTGCTCGCGCGCGCGGTTGGCCGCCCCGTTCGCGTCCAGCTCACGCGCGAACAGGAGCATCTCTGGGATCCCAAGGGCGCTGCGCAGTTGATGCAGGTCGATGGCGGCCTGATGGCCGACGGATCCGTTGCTGCCTACGATTTTTCCACGCGCTATCCCTCCAACACCGCTCCTACCCTGGCGCTGCTGCTGACGGGGGCGATCGCTCCCGTGGCGGCGGTGTCCGACATGGGCGATCGCACGGCCATCCCGCCCTATGCGTACGAGGCGCAGCGCGTCGTCGTCAACGACATGGCGCCGCTGGTGCGCGCGGCCTGGCTGCGCGGCGTCTCGGCAATGCCCAACAGCTTTGCCCACGAGTCCTACATCGACGAGCTGGCCATCGAATCCGGCACCGATCCCATCGCCTTTCGGATGCCTTACCTCGATGACGCGCGTGCGATTGCGCTAATCCATTCCGTGGCCGAGCGCGCCGGTTGGGAGCCGCGCACGGCGGCGCGCCGCGCCGAGGTGCGCCCCGGCGTGGTCAAGGGTCAGGGCTTCGCCTATGCGCGCTATGTCCACGGCAAGTTCCCGGGCACGGCTGCCGCGTGGTCGGCGTGGGTTGCCGAGGTGGAGGTGGAACTGGCCACTGGCCAGCTCATGGTTACCCGCGTCGTGGTGGGCCAGGACTCGGGGCTCGTCATCAACCCGGCAGGACTGCAGCATCAGATTCACGGCAATGTGATCCAGTCCGTCAGCCGGACCATCAAGGAACAGGTGCAGTTCGACGATCGGGCCATGACCAGCCGGGAGTGGGGCACCTATCCCATTCTCACCTTCCCCGAAGTGCCGGTGATTCAGGTGGTCATGGTGCCGCGCCCCGACGACCCCCCGCTGGGCGCGGGTGAGTCGGCATCGGTGCCCAGCGCGGCGGCGATTGCCAATGCCATCTTCGATGCCACCGGGGTGCGGATGCGCGAGCCCCCCTTCACGCCCGAGCGCGTGCGCGCAGCGCTGGGGCAGGCCGATGTGCCCCCGGGTTACGCCGCGCCGGCCGTGCCGCGGAGCCAGGGCAAGCCGCGCTGGCGTTGGCTGATGCCGTTCCTGGGTGGCGCGTTGGCAATGGCGGCCGCACTGGTGCCCATGCGTAGTGCGATAGCGCCGGTGGCGCGTCCGGGCGGCGCGTTGTACTCGGCCGAAACGCTGGAGCGCGGCCGCCAGCTCGCCGCGCTGGGCAATTGCGCCGACTGCCATACGGCGCCCGGGGGCAGCCCCTACGCGGGCGGGCGGCCCATCACCACGCCGTATGGAGTGGTGATGGCGACCAACATCACGCCCGATGTCGAGACCGGTATCGGCGCGTGGTCGTTTGCCGCGTTCGACCGGGCCATGCGCGAAGGCATACACCGCGACGGCCATCGCCTGTACCCGGTGTTTCCGTACACCGCGTTTGCCCGCATGCCCGAGGCCGACCTGCAGGCGCTTTACGGCTACATCATGGCGCAGCCGCCGGTGCATGCGCAAACGCCCGCTACACGTCTGGATTTTCCCTACAACCTGCGTCCGCTGCTGGCGTTCTGGAATGCGCTGTTCCTGCGGCCCGATGCCCATGGCGCCGATACGGCGCAGTCCGCCCTGTGGAACCGCGGCGCCTACCTCGTCGAGGGCCCGGGGCATTGCAGTGCCTGCCATTCGCCGCGCAACTGGCTGGGCGCGGAAAAGTCCGGCAAACAGCACCTGGGCGGTGGCCTCGTGCGCGGCTGGGAAGCGCCGGCCTTGAACACGCTGTCCCCGGCGCCCGTGCCCTGGACCGAGGAAGAACTCTTTGCCTACCTGCGCTCCGGCAGTTCACGCGTGCACGGGGCGGCCGTGGGCCCGATGCGGGCAGTCGTGCATAACCTTGCGCAACTGCCCGAGAGCGATCTGCGCGCCATGGCCCATTACCTGGGTACGCTGCAGCCGCCACCTCTGGCCGAGCAACAGCAGCGGGAACTCGTGACCGCAGCGCAGACCCGCGCGCGCCTCTTCAACGCCAGCGCGTACGCAGAGGGCGCGCAGATCTACGCGGGCGCCTGCGCCGCCTGCCATGAAGCGGGCCCCGGTGCCCTGCTGGCGGTGCGAACTTCGCTGGCGCTCAACAGCAGCGTGCACAGCAGCCGGCCGGACAACGTGCTGCGGGCCATACTCGATGGTGTCAACCCGCAGGCGGCGGATGATCCCACGGCCATGCCATCGTTTCGCAATGCGCTCGATGACCGGCAGTTGGCGCAGGTGACGGCTTATTTGCGGGCGAGGTTTGCCGGGGGGAAGCCGCAGTGGGAGGAGATGTACGAAACGGCGACGAAGATTCGGGCTACGCCGGAGGGGGCGTGGTGAGATATTTGGGTTCAGTGAGGGTGGTCGTTATTCAGTACACACCAGCAAGGATTCCCACCCCGCCAACGTTGCATCGATCTTTGCCCTGCCAGGCTGCGCCGCCTGCGTCCCATACTCCCGGCACGACAGTCCCGAGGCCACGATCGCAAGCCGCAGCGCCTGTTCATCGGCTATCCCTTCCGCAATAGCCGCCGCGAAGACACCCGCCAGCGTATCGCCCGCTCCCGTGGTGTCCACCACCTGGCCCACATCTGCATCCACCGCAGTACCGGCCAGGGCAGGGCAGTGGGCCTGACGGCCGTCGCGGCGCACGAGCAGCGCGCCTTCTGCGCCCAGCGTCATGAGCACATTGCACTGCAGATCCTTGGCAAGGTGTCGGCCGCGCGCCAGCCTTTCTCCTTCCGGGATTCCCAGGCTCGCGCACAGTTGAGCGGTCTCGGTCTGGTTGACCACCAGCCAGTCGACCGCGCCCGGCGGCAGGGGATGCCGTGGTACCGGTGCCGGATTCAGTATGACGACGCTGCCCTGGCGGCGGAAGCGCCGGGCCAATTCCAATGCTTCGGCCAGCGGCACTTCGCCCTGTATGAGGAGCGCCCGGCACTGTGCGATCGTGGCATCGTCAACCCATGCGCTGGCAACCTGCGCATTGGCGCCCGGCGCCACGGCGATGGCGTTTTCGCCGGAAGCGGCCACCGAGATGCACGCCAGGCCGCTGGCAACGCCGGCCAGCTCGCGCACACCGGACAGATCGACGCCGGCAGTGGTCAGGCGTTGCAGCGCACGTGCGCCGAACGGGTCTGCGCCGATAGCCCCCACCAGGCGCACCGGAGTGCCAAACCGGCGTGCCGCATGCGCCTGGTTGGCGCCCTTGCCGCCGGGTTCGTGCGCAGCCTCATGGCCCAGCACGGTTTCACCCGGTACCGGCAGGTGGGGCACGCGGATGACGATATCGAAATTGATCGACCCAAAAACCAGCAGCATGAACACCTCCTCGTCGACGATCTGCGCCCGCCGCCGCACCTGGTTCCTTGCGCGCGGGAGAAATTTGCAGCCCGTTGAAATCCGTTGAACCCCGTTGCACCCCGTGCCGGGCGATGCGATACTGCTCGCATACCAATGAACTGGCAAGAACCTGCAACGCGTACCGGCACCGGGCGGTCCCCCAGCCGCGCTGTCCCGGCCAGGCCCGCGCGCATAGAAGGCGTGCGCATGAAGTCCGAATCAGGAGCACAGCATGGCGCACGAGGCAGCGGCAACGTCGGGAACCGCGGACAAGCTGGTTATCCGCAACATTGGCCTGCTCCTCAGCGGTGATATCCACGCCCCCATCCTCGACGCCGACACCATCGTCGCCATCGGCGGCCACATCACCTTCGTCGGCCGCCGCGCCGATGCCGACGTGGAAAACGCGCAATGCGTCATCGACGCCAAAGGTTGCGCGCTGGCGCCCGGGCTGATCGACAGCCACGTGCACCCGGTGGCGGGGGACTGGACGCCGCGGCAAAACCAGCTGGGGTGGATTGACTCCTGCCTGCATGGCGGTGTCACCACGATGATTTCGGCGGGCGAGGTGCACATGCCGGGCCGCCCCAAGGACATCGTCGGACTCAAGGCCTTTGCCATCACCGCGCAGCGCATCTTCAATGGCTTTCGGCCCAGTGGCGTCAAGGTGCATGCCGGCGCACCGGTCATCGAGCAGGGCATGGTGGAGGAGGACTTCAAGGATCTTGCCGCTGCCGGTGTGCGCCTGCTGGGCGAGGTGGGGCTGGGTTCGGTCAAGGACGGCCGCACCGCGCGGGAGATGGTGGCCTGGGCACGCAAGTACGGCATACAGAGCACCATACATACCGGGGGGCCGTCGATTCCGGGGTCGGGTCTCATCGACAAGGACGTCATCCTGGCTGCCGACGCCGACATCATCGGGCACATCAATGGCGGTCACACCGCGCTGCCCGATGCGCAGATCACCTGCCTGTGCGAAAGCTGCGGCCGCGGCCTGGAATTGGTGCACAACGGCAACGAACGCGCCGCGCTGCACACCTTGCGCGTGGCCAGCGGGCTGGGCCAGCTCGAGCGCATCATCCTGGGCACGGACGCGCCGGCCGGATCGGGCGTGCAGCCGCTGGGCATCCTGCGCATGATTGCGCTGCTGGCAGGCGTCGGCGGCGTTGCACCGGAAATCGCGTTCTGCTTTGCCACCGGAAACACGGCCCGCATGCGCGAACTCGATTGCGGCCTTATCGAAGCGGGCCGCAGCGCCGACTTCGTTTTCATGGACAAGGCGCAACAGTCGGCCGGCGGGAACCTGCTCGAGAGCGTCGCGCTGGGCGACCTGCCGGGCGTGGGCATGACGGTGATCGACGGCGTGGTGCGCAGCCACCGCAGCCGCAACACGCCGCCCGCCACCGTGGTGCCGGAAATCGTAAACTCGTTGTAACCCATTGAATGCCGTAATTGCAGTTTAGGAAGGACGGGCGCATGTCGCCACTGGAATTTCTCGCGGTCGTACTCACGGCATGGGGCGTCTGGCTGCAGGCCAAGCGCCGGATGCTGAGCTTTCCGGTCAACCTGGCGGGCGTCTTCCTCTACGCCTGGATCTTCTTCCAGGCCAAGCTGTACTCCGATCTGCTCCTTCAAGGCTTTTTCGCGGCTACCCTCGTATATGGCTGGGTGCAGTGGACCCGCGGCGTCGTGCCGGACGGCACGGTGTCCGTGGTGCTTCCGCAGCGGCGCGAACTGCTGCTGGGCATTGCTGCGGGAGCCGTCGGTATCGTGCTGCTGGGTTACCCGATGTCGCACTACACCGATGCCGCCGCGCCCTGGCTTGATGCCACGCTC
>CAIQGU010000081.1 GCA_903871435.1 uncultured Burkholderiales bacterium
CCGGCAGGCCGAAGTCGCGCACGAAACGCTCGCGCATGGCCCCGGGCAGTTCCGGCAGGGCCGCCTGCACATCCGCAATAAAGGCAGGTGTGATCTGCAGCGGGAGCAGGTCGGGGTCGGGGAAATAGCGATAGTCGGCTGCGTCTTCCTTGGAGCGCATGGAGCGGGTTTCGTCGCGGTCCGGGTCGTAGAGGCGGGTTTCCTGGACGATGCGCCCACCGTCTTCGATGCGCTCGATCTGCCGGCGCACCTCGTGTTCGATGGCCTGCTGCAGGAAGCGGAAGCTGTTGAGGTTCTTGATCTCGACGCGGGTGCCAAAGGTTTGCGAGCCGGCCGGCCGGACCGACACATTGGCATCGCAGCGGAAGCTGCCTTCCTGCATATTGCCGTCGCAGACCCCCAGCCACACCACCAGGGCGTGCAGCGTGCGGGCGTAGGCCACGGCCTCGGCGCTGGAGCGCATGTCGGGCTCGGTGACCACCTCGAGCAGGGGTGTGCCGGCGCGATTGAGGTCGATGCCGGACATGCCGCGGTAGTCCTCGTGCAGCGACTTGCCGGCGTCTTCCTCCAGGTGCGCGCGGGTCAGCCGCACGGTCTTGAAATACGGATCGCCGTCGCGCGGCACGACGGCAAACCCCAGGCTGCCGCCCTGCACCACGGGGATCTCGTACTGGCTGATCTGGTAGCCCTTGGGCAGGTCGGGGTAGAAGTAGTTCTTGCGCGCAAAAACCGAACGCGGCGCGATAGCGCCCCCCACGGCGATGCCCAGGCGCACGGCGCACTCGACCGCGCCGGCGTTGAGCACCGGCAGTACGCCGGGCAGCGCTAGGTCGACCACGCTGGCCTGGGTGTTGGGCTGCGCGCCAAACGCGGTCGCGGCCCCGGAAAATATCTTGGAAGCCGTCTGCAGCTGGACATGGGTCTCGAGCCCGATGACGGTTTCCCAGGCGCTAGTCATGCAAGCTCCTCATATCAGTAGCCCGCCGGAACGCGCGTATGCCAGTCCGTGACCGCCTGGAAGCGGTGGGCCACGCCGAGCATGCGCGCTTCGTCGAAGTGGTTGGCCATTAGCTGCAGGCCGATGGGACGTCCCAGCCGTCCGAAGCCGCAAGGGATGCTCATGGCCGGAATGCCGGCCAGGCTGCTGGGAACCGTATACAGATCAGCCAGATACATTGCCACGGGATCGGCGGATTTTTCGCCAAAGCCGAAGGCAACACCGCTGGTTACCGGCCCGGCGATGATGTCGCACTGGCGGAAAGCCTGCTGGAACTCATTGGCAATGACGCGCCGCACGCGCGAGGCCTGCAGGAAATAGGCGTCGTAGTAGCCGTGCGACAGCACATACGTGCCCACCAGGATGCGGCGCTTGACCTCGGCGCCAAAGCCCTGGGCCCGCGTCTTGCGCATCATGTCGAGCAGGTCGTCATACTGTTTTGCGCGGAAGCCGAAGCGCACCCCATCGAAGCGCGACAGGTTGCTGGAGGCCTCGGCAGACGCGACAACGTAATAAACCGGTATGCCCAGGGCCGCGTTGGGCAGCGCCACATCGACCAGCGTGGCGCCCATGTCCTTGTACTGGCTCAGGGCAGCGCGCACGGCCGCTTCGACCTCGGGCTCGAGACCGGCCGCAAAAAATTCCGTGGGTACGCCGATGCGCAGGCCCTTGAGATCGATGTTCAGCGCCCGGGTGTAGTCCTCGCGCGGACGGTCGACGCTGGTCGAGTCCTTGGGGTCGAACCCCAGCATGGCATTGAACGCCAGCGCGCAGTCCTGGGCGTCGATGGTGAGCAGGCCGGCCGTATCCAGGCTGGACGCAAACGCCACCATGCCCCAGCGCGACGGGCGACCGTAGGTGGGCTTGGTGCCCGTAATGCCACTGAAGGCCGCGGGTTCGCGGATGGAGCCGCCGGTGTCGGTGGCCGAGGCTATGGGGGCAAGGCGCGCCGCCACGGCTGCCGCGGATCCGCCGGACGAGCCGCCCGGCACGGCGCCGTGGTCCCAGGGGTTGAGGACATTGCCGTAGGCGCTGTTCTCGTTGCTCGAGCCCATGGCGAACTCGTCGCAGTTGAGTTTGCCCAGGCAAACCATGCCGGCCTGGGCCAGGGTCTCAACGACAGTTGCATCGAAGGGGCTGATATAGCCCTCGAGAATGCGGCTCGATGCCGTGGTAGCCCAGTCGCGCGTCACGAAGACGTCCTTGTGGGCGATGGGCACGCCCAGCAGCGGGCCGGTCTCCCCCTGAGCGCGCCGGGCATCGGCCTGGCGCGCCTGGGCCAGGGTGACCTCCGGCCGCACGTCCAGGAATGCGTTGATGTTGCGATGGCGCTCGATGCGGCCCAGGAAATGGGTGGCCAGCTCCACCGCGGAGACCTCGCGGCGGTGAAGCAGGCCGCCCAGCTGAGCGAGAGTGGCGTGCGCCAGGTCAGCGGGCTTGGGCGTGGCGCTCATTCGACCACCCGCGGCACCAGAAAGAGCCCGTCCTGCTGCTCGGGCGCATTGACCATCGTGCGCTCGCGATCCGGCTGTTCAGTCACGGCGTCGGGCCGCAGGCGCTGCACGCCGTCGAGCGGGTGCGACATGGGGGCAACATCGGTGGTGTCGACGCGCGAGATGCGTTCGATCATCGCCAGGATGTCGTTGAGTTGATCCGCGCTTTCCTGGGCCTGTGCATCGGTTATTTCGATGCGCGCCAGGAGGGCGATCCTGTGTACGTCGGCTAGTTTCAGAGACATGGTCTATTATGGCGCACCGGGGAAAAATGCCCATCCGCCCCGATCCGCAAACTCACCTAGCAGACCCGATGTTCGGCTTTTTCCGCAGCTATTTTTCGAACGATCTTGCCATTGACCTGGGCACGGCCAATACCCTGATTTACGTCCGGGGCAAGGGAATCGTACTCAATGAACCTTCCGTCGTGGCCATTGCCCGCGAAGGCGGCCCCCACGCCAAGGAAGTTGTCCGGGCCGTCGGCCTGGAGGCCAAGCAGATGCTGGGCCGGGTTCCTGGCAACATCGAGGCCATCCGGCCGATGAAGGACGGCGTTATCGCCAACTTCACCGTTACCGAGCAGATGCTCAAGCATTTTATCAAGGCTGTGCACCCGTCCAGCCTGCTGGCGCCCAATCCGCGCATCATCATCTGCGATCCCTGCGGCTCCACCCAGGTGGAGCGCCGCGCCATCAAGGAGTCCGCCGAAGCCGCGGGTGCCAGCCAGGTATTCCTCATCGAAGAACCCATGGCGGCAGCACTGGGTTCGGGCCTGCCGGTTTCCGAGGCTTCGGGCTCCATGGTGGTGGATATCGGTGGCGGCACCACGGAAGTGGGCGTCATCTCGCTGGGCGGCATGGTCTACAAGGGTTCAGTGCGAGTCGGCGGCGACAAGTTCGATGAAGCCATCATCAACTACATCCGCCGCAACTACGGCATGCTGGTAGGCGAGCCCACCGCCGAGGCCATAAAGAAAGAGATCGGCTCTGCGTTCCCGGGCTCCGAGGTGCGCGAGATGGAAGTCAAGGGACGCAATCTCTCCGAGGGCATACCGCGCAGTTTCACGATCTCCAGCAACGAGATCCTCGAAGCCCTCACCGACCCGCTCAACCAGATCGTGTCGGCCGTGAAAATTGCCCTGGAGCAGACCCCACCCGAACTGGGCGCCGATATCGCCGACCGCGGCATGATGCTCACGGGCGGCGGCGCATTACTGCGCGATCTCGACCGGCTGCTCATGGAAGAGACCGGCCTGCCCGTGCTGGTTGCCGAAGACCCGCTCACCTGCGTGGTGCGCGGTTGCGGCATCGCGCTCGAGCGCATCGACAAGCTCGGTTCGGCCTTCGCCAACGGCTAGGGGCCGCGCCCTTGCGTCACCCGCGATGACGGCCCCGAACCCAACGGCGACTGCACTGCGCGCCCCGGTCACCGGTCGCCGGACGCCGCCGGCGGCGACGGGCGGCTGACCCGGCATGGAGTACGGACCGCCACCGCTCTTCAACCAGGGCGTTTCGGCGCGCGCCCGGCTGGCTTTCTTCTCGCTGGTCGCCGCTGCCCTCATCATCATCGATGCCCAGGTCAATGCGCTGGACGCCATCCGCAATGGCGTGGAGATCCTGTTGTTCCCCGTGCAGCGCGTGCTGTTGTGGCCGCGGGATATCGCAGTCGACGTCGGCAGCTATCTCACGACCCTGGGCACCCTCAACGACGAAAACACCCGGCTGCGCCTGGCGGCGGTTGAGCAGGCCAAGCTCGCCCAGCAGGCCACCCAGCTGCAGCTTGAGAACGACCAGCTGCGCAAGCTGGCCGGCGTGCGCGACCGCGTGAACGTGCCGGCCCAGGTGGTCGTCACCCTTTACGAATCGCGCGACGCCTTCTCCCGCAAGGTCGTCATCGATCGCGGCAGCAAGGAAGGCATGCGCGCGGGTTTTCCCGTGATCGATGAGGCTGGCGTGGTCGGCCAGGTCACCCGGGTCTTCCCGCTTACCTCCGAAGTGACGCTGATCACGGACAAGGAGCAATCCCTGCCGGTGCAGATCGCCCGCAACGGCCTGCGCGCCGTGGCCTTCGGCGGCCAGGAACTGGCAACGCTGGAGTTGCGTTTCCTCCCGGCAAACGCCGACATCGAGAACGGCGACAGCGTGGTGACTTCCGGGCTGGACGGCATTTACCCGCCCGGCATGCCGGTGGCTACGGTGCTGCACGTCGACCACGACGCGAAGGACCAATTCGCGCGGGTGGTCCTCAAGCCGGTAGCGGGCATGAGCCGCAGCCGCATGCTGCTCGTGCTGCTGGTCGACCCGCCGCCGCTGGTGCCGGCCGTCGAGGGTTCACGTGTTGCCCCTGCCGGCAATGTCCGCGGCGACCGGGCCGCGACAAAGGCGGCGCGCCGGTGAGGTCCCTTTGGCAACGGCTGGGCGGCGTGCGGCTGGAAGCCGCATCGGCAAGCGTGCGGCCGCCTACTTTTAACCGCAATGCACGGCCCGAGCAGGTGCTCCGGCCGGTTCGGCCGGCTTTCATCTGGGCAACCCTCGGCAGCGCCTTCCTGCTTAACCTGCTTCCTTGGGGGCACGCTATCTGGGTGCCCGATTTCTTCGCGCTCACCCTGGTGTTCTGGAATGTGCATCAGCCGCGCAAGGTGGGCATGGGCATCGCCTTCGTCTTTGGGCTGCTCATGGATGTGCACAACGGTGCCTTGTTCGGAGAGCACGCGCTGGCCTACACGCTGTTGTCCTATGGAGCCATCTCCCTGCACCGCCGCATCCAGTGGTTTCCAGCGGGCAGCCAGTCGATCTATGTCATGGGTCTTTTGCTTATCGCCCAGCTGGCCTCGGCGGCAGTGCGCCTTTGGGTAGGCGGCGCCACCGCTTACTGGTGGTTGGGCCTGCTCTCCAGCGCGCTGGGCGCTGCGATGTGGCCCTTCCTCACGGCCTTGCTGCTCTCGCCCCAGCGCCGGCCAGCCAAGCGCGACGACACGCGTCCTCTCTGAGTGGCTGCTGCCGGCTAGCCGGCAGATTTCCCTCAATAGCCGCCGTAAAGCAGAAATGGCGCCCAGACGGCGGGATCGGACCGGCGCGGATCCGGCGAATGGCGGAACTCCCGCTGCGTTGCCGCCAGTGCTGCCACCGGCCCAAGCCCAAGGGCCATGTGTTCATAGAAACGCGTCATGAAGGGCGCCGTATCGGCATCGGCTATCGACCACATCGAAAGAACGGCCGCGCGATTGCCCGCCGCCAGCGCTGCATACGCCAGCCCCAGCAGGCCGCGCCCATGCTCGAAACTTCCGCTGCCGGTATCGCAGGCCGACAGCACGATCAGGTCCGCATTCATGCGAAGGCCCGCCAGCTCTGCCGCGGTGAGTACCACCTGCAGCGGCGGCTCGGTGCCGTCGCTGGCCAGCACTACCGCCGACGCCTCCGGCCGTTCGGCGTCCGCCCACGCATGCGTGGCCACGTGCACGTAGCGGTAACGGGCCAGTTCACCCGATAGCGATTGCGCCCGCAGTTCAGCTTTGCTCCCGGCCCTGCCGGTCAACAGACGACGCCGCCCCGGCGCGAACAAGCGTCCGATGGCCGCAATTTCACTGGCGGTCTGTGGCAGGGGGTGATCAGCGGCATAGTCGAGGCCGATGGCAACAGCATCGTCACCCAGCATTGCCGCCCGGTGCGGGTATGCAACGGCACCGATGGCCAGCAGATCCCGCGCGCGCGCCGTTGCGGGGCGCGACTGCCAGCGCGCATAGGTGGTCAGCGATGGCGCGTAGCTGATGTCGTAGCGGTCCACCGCAAGCCCCGATCCCAGCGGCAGCGCTTGCAGCGGCACCCCAACCAGTTCATCGTCTCCAACGAAGACGATGTGCCGTGCGTTGCCCACCGCGCCCTCCAGCGGCTTCAACAGGGCAATGCCAAGCCGCTGCGCCAATTGCGCGGTGGTCAGGAACGGACCGGTAGCACCGTTTGGCCGCAGATCGTCGATGGCCAGGCCGCCGTTGGGCATGGGCCAGGCACGCACCGGCTCACCGCGTAGTCGCCGGACCCAGGCCGCCGCATTGCGTCCCAGGCTGCCGTCGGCCAGCGGCACGAATTGCGCCGCCGCATCGCGCTTTATCACGAGTGCCCACCAGACGTCCCCCGAGTGCATGACCGAGACCAGCGCGACGCCGGCGCCGAGGTGCTCACGCAGCGTGTCGAGGGAAGGCGGCGTTGCTTCGGGCCGATCCAGATGAAGTTGATCGCGCAGTTCGCGCTCCATGCGCCCCCGCTTGGCGACAGCAATTGTCCGCTGCGACTCCAGCCGCACGCGCTCCATCAAATCGCGGACGACGGCCAGACGCTCATCGAGGCTTTGTATCTCGTCAAGCAAGGGCTGCAACTGTTCGCGCACCGTGGGCGGTACGCGATCCGTCAGCCACTCCTGCTCGGCAAAGCGGTCACTTAACGTGCGGTCCCGCGCCAACTCCGAGATCCGCAAGGCCCGCTCGAGCTCGTCGTC
>CAIQGU010000082.1 GCA_903871435.1 uncultured Burkholderiales bacterium
CGCGCCGCAGCGGAGCTGGCGGGGCGCCCCCTGGCCGGTGCCGATGCGCCGCCCCGGCAGGTTTCCGTCCCCACTTTCCACCCGTCCCAACGCGTTTACGTGGCCGACGACGTACAGGCCCTCGATGCCGACGGCCAGGCGCGGCTTTTCGGACTGCAGAACCTGGTCCGCCAGAACCCCGGTAGCTTCCTGGTGACCGCCGCCAACCTGCCCCCGGCCCGGCTGGAGCTGCGCGAGGACGTACGGTCACGCCTAGCCTGGGGCCTGGTTTTTGCTCTGCGTCTGATTGCCGAGCCCGACCAGGCCGCCGCCCTGGCTGCCTATGCGCGTTCGCGCGGTGCCCGGGTCGAAGACGATCTGGTGCCCTACATGTTGACCCGGCTGCCACGGGACATGCGCACCCTGGTGTCGGTGCTCGACTCCCTCGACGCGTTTGCCCTTTCGCGCCAGCGGGCCTTGACCGTGCCCCTGCTGCGGGAATGGCTGCAGCGGGAGCCCCAGGCCGCTTTTGCCGAGGCGGGACAGACGAGTCCGGTGGCCCGGCAGATGAATTTGCCCATGAAACTTCCCTTGCTGCGGCCCGTACAAGCCTCGTTGGAGGAGGGTCCGGCGGGGACCGCCCTTGCCGCGCCGCCCCCCCTTGCCGAGGTGCCGGCAGATGCCCCCGATGGCACCGGGGCGTCCGGACAGTAGAATGCGGCCGATGGCAGCCTCCGCATCATGATCAGAAGACTCGTACAACGGGTCCAGGACAGCGTCCAAACGCTGCTTACGCGCAAACCCCGCTCGCGGCGCACGCCCAAGCGCATTGCGGCCGCGGAGCACGGGATCGACCGGGCCCTGGTATCCAAACACGCCATACGCACCTGCGAAACCCTGCAGGCGGCGGGTTTTCGCGCGTACATCGTCGGCGGAGCCGTCCGCGACCTGCTGCTGGGCATAGCGCCCAAGGATTTCGACGTGGCCACCGATGCCACTCCGGAACAGATCAAGCCGCTGTTCCGGCGGGCCATCATCATCGGGCGGCGTTTCCGGCTGGTGCACGTGATGTTCGGCAATGAAACCATCGAGACATCGACCTTCCGCGCCCTGGGCACCGGCGAGAAGGACACCGACGAGCACGGCCGTGTACTGGCCGACAACACCTTTGGCGAGCAAAACGAAGACGCGGCGCGGCGCGACTTCACCGTCAATGCCATGTACTACGACCCCACCCAGCAGGAAGTGCTGGACTACCACGACGGCGTGCGCGACGTGCGGCGGCGGCGCCTGCGCATCATCGGCGACCCCGAAGGCCGCTACCGCGAGGATCCCGTGCGCATGCTGCGCGCGGTGCGCTTTGCGGCCAAACTGGGGTTTGAGATCGACGCCGAGACGCGTGAACCGATAGGGCGCCTGGCCGGACTCATTGAAAACGTGCCGGCCGCGCGGCTGTTCGATGAAATGCTCAAGCTGCTCACCAGCGGCCATGCGGTGGGTTGCATAGAACGGCTGCGCGCCGAGGGCCTGCACCACGGCCTGCTGCCCATGCTGGACGTCATCCTCGACCAGCCGCAGGGCGAGCGCTTTGTCATGCTGGCGCTGTCGCGCACCGACGAACGGGTGCGCGCCGGCAAGCACATCGCGCCCGGCTTCCTGTTTGCCACGCTGTTGTGGAACGAAGTGCTCAAGCAATGGGACGCGCGCGTGGCGGCCGGCGAACACCGCCTGCCGGCCCTCGACCTGGCGATAGACCGCGTGCTCGAGGCGCAGACCGAAAAGCTGGCCATCCAGCGCCGCTACAGCTCCGACATGCGCGAGATCTGGATGATGCAGCCGCGCTTCGAGCGGCGCAACGGCCAGGCGCCGCTGCGCCTGCTCGAGCATCTTCGCCTTCGCGCCGGCTACGACTTCCTGCTGCTGCGCTGCGACTGCGCGGAGGCTCCGGCAGAGCTTGGGCAGTGGTGGACCAACTTCATGAATGCGGACGAGGAAACGCGCGTGCGCATGACGCAGCAGCGCACCGAAAGCGCGGCGGCGCCGCGCAAGCGCCGGCGCGGCGGGCGCCGCAAATCCGGCGCTGGCGCCGGCACCGATACCGAAGCGACCGCAGGCGCGGAGGGTGGCGATGCCAACGGCTGAAACCAGCGCCCCTATCATGCGCCGTGCCTACATCGGCATGGGAGCCAACCAGGGTGATGTGATGGCCGCGCTGACCGCGGCCGTTGCCGCGCTGCGATCCATCGAGCGCTCGCAGTTCGTCGGGCTCTCGCCGTATTACCGTACGGCTCCCGTCGATGCCAGTGGTCCGGATTTCGTCAACGCCGTGGCCGCGCTCGACACCCAGCTCGAACCCTACGGCCTGCTGCTGCACCTCGCCGACATTGAAGTGATGCTGGGCCGCAAGCGCCGCGCCTCGGACCCGGCCCACAGCGCGCCGCGCATCATCGACCTGGACCTGCTGCTGGTGGGCAACCTCATCGTCCGATCCACCCCGCTGGTATTACCGCACCCGCGGTTGCAACAGCGCGCTTTCGTTCTGCGCCCCCTCCTCGATCTGGATCCGCAGCTGGTTATCCCGGGTTACGGACCGGTGGCCCATCTGCTGGAGCAGGTGAGCGACCAGGCCGTAGAACCCATAGAGCCCATAGAGCCAGTGGCGTAAGCCGTTCGGGTACGGACACACTTCATGAAAATCGTCCGCAGCGTGCACGAGTTGCGCGATCACCTCCACGGCCAGAATCGCATCGCCTTCGTTCCCACCATGGGCAATCTGCATGCCGCCCACCTGTCCCTCATGCGCCTGGCCCGCCGGCATGGTGATCCGGTGGTGGCATCGGTGTTCGTCAATCGCCTGCAATTTGGTCCCGCCGAGGACTTCGATCGCTACCCCCGCACATTGCAGGAAGACATCGACAAACTGCAGGCAGACGGGCAGGTGTACGTGCTCTTTGCCCCGACGGAAGCCGAGATGTACCCCGAGCCGCAAAACTACCGGGTGAACCCGCCCACGGATCTGGGCGACATCCTCGAGGGCCAGTTCCGCCCGGGCTTCTTCGTGGGCGTCACCACGGTGGTGCTGAAGCTTTTTTCCTGCGTTCAGCCCAAGGTTGCGGTGTTTGGCAAGAAGGACTACCAGCAGCTGATGATCGTGCGCAACATGTGCCTGCAGTTCTGCCTGCCTACGGAAATCATCGCCCACGAGACGGTACGCGAACCCGACGGTCTGGCCATGTCCTCGCGCAATCGCTTCTTGAGCGACACGGAGCGGCGGCTGGCGCCCCAGTTGTTCCAGGAACTCTCACACCTCAAGAACCGCCTGCAAGGGGGAGAGCGCAATCTGGTGACGCTGGAACAACAGGCCGTGCGGGCGCTGGCGGGAGCGGGCTGGAAACCGGACTACATGGCGGTGCGCCGCCAGGCCGATCTGAAGCTGCCCACGCCCGCCGACCTGGAGGCTGGCGAGCCACTGGTGGTGCTGGCGGCCGCCCAACTGGGCAGTACTCGCCTCATCGATAACGTGGAAGTCTGAGGGCGGCGCTGGCAGTGCGGCTGCGGCATACCCGCGCCGCCGGGCCGCAAGCGTGCTGCACCGGCGATGGCCGCTCAGTGGTACATTTGCCGCCGTGCCGGGCTGGCGAAATTGGTAGACGCGCTTGACTCAAAATCAAGTTTCGAAAGAAGTGTGGGTTCGATTCCCTCGCCCGGCACCACTGCTAGTCCTTGGC
>CAIQGU010000083.1 GCA_903871435.1 uncultured Burkholderiales bacterium
ATATCGCGGCCGCAATTACCGCGGCGGGATATGGCGCGCGACGGTTGAAGCAGGACGGCGGTGGTGTTTCGGAGGCTGACGCGCGTGACGCCGGCGTACGGGCCCAGCGCAATGCCGCGTTGCTGTCCGCGATCCTGATGATGCCCGTCCTGTTGCTTGGCATGGTGCCGATGGCGTTCCCGCCGGTCGGCAACGTGCTGACGCGGCTCGAGCCGTTTCCAGGATTTATGGATGGTGTGCAATGGCTATTTGCCAGCGCCATCGCCTTTGGCCCGGGGAGGCGTTTCCTGCGCGCGGGTGTTTCCGCTGTACGCCACGCGGCGCCGGACATGAACACGCTCGTGATGCTCGGGGTGGGCTCGGCGTGGCTCTACAGCACGGCAGTGTTATGGGTGCCGGGCTGGTTTCCCGCGGAGTCGCGCAATCTCTACTTCGAATCCGTTGCGGTGGTGGTAACGGCTGTGCTTGCCGGGAAGTATCTCGAAGCCCTGGCCAAGGGCCGCGCCGGCGCCGCCATGCGCAAGCTGGCCGGACTGCAGGTCAGCTCAGCTACCGTTTGGCGTGACGGCATGGAAACTTCGGTGCCGATCGCGACGGTGGTGGTCGGTGACCTCGTGGTGGTGAAGCCGGGAGAGCGTATTCCTGTCGATGGCGTGGTGCGCGAGGGGTCCAGCTTCGTCGACGAATCGATGCTCACCGGGGAGCCGATGCCGGCCCAGCGTCACGCGGGCGATCGCGTTGCCGCGGGCACAGTCAATCAATTGGGTATGTTGCGCGTCGAGGCACAGCAGATTGGCGGCGCGACCGTGCTTGCGCAGATCATCCGGCTGGTTGAAAGCGCGCAGGGATCCAAGCTGCCGATCCAGCAGTTGGCGGATCGCATTGTGGCGGTCTTTTCCGTTGCGGTGCTCAGCATCGCTGGCGTCACGTTCCTGGCGTGGATGGCGTTCGCGCCGGCACCGGCGATCGCCGCGGCCCTGATCAGCGCGGTGGCGGTGCTGGTGGTGGCATGTCCCTGCGCCATGGGTCTGGCAACACCGGCGGCCATCATGGTGGGCAGCGGGCGTGGAGCAGAACTGGGAGTCCTGTTTCGGCGCGGCGAGGCCCTGGAGTTCCTCAGCGGCGTCGATACGGTGATCTTCGACAAGACCGGGACCCTGACGGAAGGTCGTCCCGTGGTTCGGGAAATCGAGGCAGCGGCCGGAGTAGACCCTCAGGCCTTGCTGGCCATCGCGGCTGCCGCCGATGCCGGCAGCGAGCATCCCCTGTCTGCGGCCATTATCGCGGCAGCGCATGCGCGAGGGCTAGCGGTTGCGCCGAGCAGCGATTTCCTGGCGGTTCCGGGATTCGGGGCGAGCGCGACCGTAGGCGGCCGGCGCGTGGTCTTGGGCTCGGAGCGCCTGCTCACCCGCGAGCACGTGGACGTAGCGGCACTGGCAGAGCGCGCGAAGCTGCTGCTCGCGCAGGGCCGGAGCGTGATCTTCGTGGCGGTCGACGGGCTTGCCTGGGGTGTCATTGGTGTGGCCGATGCGCTCAAGCCCGATGCGGCGGCCGTCGTGGCGGCATTGCGCAGCCGCGGACTGGCTGTCGCGATGATGAGCGGGGACGTGCTGGTGTCGGCCGCTGCCATTGCGGCACAGGCTGGCATTACCGATGTAAGCGCCGACATGCGGCCCGCTGACAAGGCCGAGGCGCTGCGCTTGCGCCAGACGGCCGGGGCCCGCATTGCCTTTGTGGGCGACGGCATCAACGATGCGCCGGCCCTAGCCCAGTCGGATGTGGGCGTGGCCGTGGCTTCGGGTACACAGATCGCCATTGCGGCGGCTGACGTCACGTTGACGCATGGTGATCTCGCTGGGCTGGCGGATGCATTTCGCGTGGCCGATCGAACGATGGCGGTCATCCGTTCGAATTTGTTCTGGGCGTTTGCGTACAACGCGCTGTTGATACCGGTGGCAGCGGGCGTCCTGTATCCCCATTGGGGTATTCGCATCAGCCCCATGCTGGCGGGTGTGGCCATGGGGCTGTCGAGCGTTTTCGTTCTGGCCAACAGCCTGCGCTTGCGCCGCATCGCGCCCTGGCGCGC
>CAIQGU010000084.1 GCA_903871435.1 uncultured Burkholderiales bacterium
GCCACTGCTGCTCAGCTTTCTGGTGCTTAGTGCCCAAAGCGCCGGGCTGCTGCACGGCATCAGCCATGCCGGTGCCCCGCACGACAGCGCGCAAACCACGCATCTGCATGCGGTCGCGGCAGCCCAAGCTGTACAGGCGCACAAAGCCATCTCCCCGCCCCTGTCCACGGAACACCGCTGCGACAAGTGCTACCAATACGCCCAGTTCTCCAGCTGGGCTTTGCCTCACCCGCCGCGCTTGTCGCTTGTCCCGATCGGCCATGCACACGCCGGCCTTTCGCAGGCTGCGCTGGCCGCTTGCGATAGGCCGGCATGCCGCAACCGCGGGCCGCCCCTCGCCTCCTGAAACTGTCCTGCGCGGCGCCGCCTCCTCGCGCCGGGGCCACCCCGCCCCGCGCCCGACCCGGCGGCCTGACCGGTTGTTTTGCGAGGTCTCCCCATGTCGTATTTGTTTCCCCGGCTGTTCGCTGGCGCCTTGTGCGTTCTGCCCGGCGTCGCGCTGGCCCAGGCGGCGACCGCCCAAGTGGCGGCACCGGCCCCGCAATCTGCCATTGGCGATTCTTCAGCCAACGCCGCGCCACCCGCGGCGACCCAGGCGCCGGCCGATGTTCCTGAGGGCCAACTCGAGGCCATCGAAGTCGTGTCGCGTAGGCTCAACGAAGCGCGCACCGGGATCGAGACGCAAGTCGGCGCATCGGTGTACACGATCGACGCGGCCGCCATCGCGGCCATGCCCGGCGGCGATAATGGCTTGCTCAATCAGGCCATCATGCAGGCCCCCGCGGTAGCACAGGATTCCTTTGGCCAGTTCCATGTCCGCGGCGAACACAATGGGCTCCAGTACCGGCTCAACGGCATCATCCTGCCCGAGGGCATCAGCGGTTTTGGCCAGGCGCTGGACCCGCGCCTCATTTCCTCACTGCAGCTCATCACCGGCGCGCTGCCCGCCGAATACGGCCTGCGCACCGCCGGCATCATCGACCTGAGCACCAAGAACGGCGCGATCGATCCCGGGGGCACGGTTTCGCTGTACGGGGGAACGCATGGCACGATGGCCCCCAGCATCAACTACGGCGGCACATCGGGAAGCATCCAGTATTTCTTCTCGGGCGACGCCATGATCAACGACCTGGGCATCGAATCCCCCAACGGCCGGTCAACGCCGCTGCACGACCGCACCAAGCAGTACCACGGTTTCGGGTTTCTTGAAAAAGTCCTCGACCCTGACAACCGCCTGAGCCTGATCCTTTCCACGTCCAGCGGCCAGTTCCAGATTCCCAACCGCGCCCGCGAACAGCCCGAAGACGGCTACACGGTGGCCGGCCAGACCACCTACAACAGTGCCGCGCTCAATGAAACCCAGCACGAACAGACCGCGTTCGCTATCCTGGGCTGGCAGCATTCGCGCGGCGCGCTCGACCTGCAAACCTCGTTCACGGTGCGCAACTCCACCCTGCAGTTCACGCCCGATCCCGTGGGCGACCTGCTGTTCGAGGGCATCGCGCAAAGTGCGCGCAAGAACAACCTGGCTTTCGATGCGCAACTCGACGCCGCCTGGCAGATCAACGACCGCCATACGCTGCGTACCGGCGCATTTGCGCAAAGCGACCGTTCCACCAGCAATACCC
>CAIQGU010000085.1 GCA_903871435.1 uncultured Burkholderiales bacterium
GTGCCAGGGGCGCGCGCAGGATTGCCAAATGACCCGTCTTGATCCAGACCCGGGCGCCGCCTGTGCCCGTCCTCGCGTTGAGGTGTGCATGAACCGGTAGCCGCAGCCAGGATCCCGGCACGAAGGCCTCGCCTTGTTCCACGAAGTCCCCATCGAGCACGAGAAGTTCGAACCCGCCAGCCGCTGGCAGGACAATTTCGGTTTCGGGCGCCCATCGCTCGAGCCGGACTACCTCGTGCGCGTCTTCGAATAACGGCATGACGGCTACGCCTGGTCGGCCCGGTGAAATGCCATACGGCAATTTCATAGTATTGATTTGGATCTGAGAGCGGTCGGCGGGATCGAATTGCCAGAGCTTGACGAAGATGGTGCATCCGTCCAGTGAGCGCGGTGCATGCGATGACGTCGGCGGGTTACGCACATACGAGCCGGCCGCGTGGTCACCGTTATCGTCGGAAAAGACGCCTTCCAGGACGAAATACTCTTCACCGCCGTGGTGGGTGTGCGGCGCGAAGCTGCACCCCGGCGCGTATCGAACAATCGAGGTGGCGCGAGCAATCTCGGCACCAACCCGATCGAGCATGCGCCGCTCTACGCCCGGCGACGGGGATGGAACCCACGCCAACCGCTGCGAATGAACCGCGGCGCGCTTGAGGAAGTCTGCATGGATTTCCATGGCGGTAAGCCCCGGTCCGTTCGGCAGGCGATAATGCACGACACTGGTACCTTAACCCTATCACGTTCCTCGGAGGTCAAATGCATTACGCAATTTCAACGACTTGGGGCCCGACGGACGTAACCCGCGCGGCGCTCCCTTTTGTCTTTGCCGCCTCTGCCGTGCAAGCCGGCGACACGGTCATGATCATGCTGTTTCACGACGCAGTCACGATCGCGCTCGAGGGGGCTCACCAGAAGATGATTCCCTTTGGCCCGCCTTCGCGGTTCGAGGAAATATTTTCCAATCCCAAGGCGCAGGTTTTCGTTTGCAAGCCCTGCGCAGAGTTGCGCGGCATCAACGAAGACATGCTGGTGAAGAATGCCGTCTTCGGCGGTATGAACGATCTTCATGCGCAAGCCTCCCGCACGGACGCCAAGCTGGTCAGCTTTTAGCAAACGTCGTCCGGCGCGGCATTCGCCGGGGTCAGCGGGCGGCCCTGAAAATCAATATTGCCGCCGCACAGAACATCACGGCGGCAAAGCTCTGCTGCAAGCGCGGACCTGCGATCCGGGGAGCAATCCTGCGACCTGCCAGCATTCCGGCCAGCGACCCGCCGACGAATGGCAAGGCCACCATCCATGGCAGCGTGCGACCCATCGCCATGCTGGTGACAACGGTGCCCGCGCTCGTGAGCGCGATGTTCATCAGGGAGGTGGCCACCGCCGAATGCATCGACAGTACCGTTCCCGCACGCAGTGCTGGAACGATGACGAATCCTCCGCCCACGCCGAGCATCCCCGACAGGAATCCGGTGGTGGCGCCGATGCTGGAAATGACCATCGCGCATCGGCTGGTCCAGACGAGGCGGCCCGTTGTTTCGTTCGCGCGGCATAAAGGACCCCGGGCGGGCTTGCCGTCACCCGCGACCGTTGCGCGTACCACTTGTGTTTCGGCCGGATTTCCGCGCGCCTGCACGATCAACCGCAGCGCAACGACGACAAGGACAGCGGCGAACGCGGCAGTCAACCAGGAATCGGGAAGTCGATCGGCGAGCCTGAGGCCCAGCGGCGCCGTCAAGCACCCCACCAGCGCCATGACAATCGCTGCACGGTAACGTACAAAGCTCGCGTTCCAGGCAACCAGCGTGCCCAATGTCGCCGCGGCGCACACGGCGATCAAGGCCACGGGCATTGCCTGAGCGATGGTCCAGCCAAGTCCGAGCATCAGCAGCGGTACCGCAAATACCGAACCACCGGCGCCGGTGAGACCCAGAACCAAGCCGACGAGCACGCCAAAAAATGTCACCACGTCAGCTCTATCCTGGGTATTGGGGGGCAGCCATTGGGCGCAAGGTAAAACCAGATACTCGGCGTAATGGACTGACGTTGGGCATTCCTGGCACCCGGGGGCTTGAAACCCGCAGGCTACTCCCCCAGATACGGTTCACTTGGCGCCCTGCCGGACGAATCGTGACGGCTCGCCTCCCTTAACCTGAATGCAGAGGATTAATAAAATGAACGCCATCATCCGCCGCGAACCCCTGGGTTCCTTTATCGACGAGATCTTTTCCGACTATTTCACGCGCACGGGTTTCCCGACTGCCGGCCGCAACAACACTGCGCCGGGCGCCGCGCTGGCCCGAACCGATGTGATCGACCGCGGTGACAAATACGCCATCACGGTCGACCTGCCGGGCGTCAGCAAGGACGACATCCGCGTGACGGTCGAAGGCGCGCGTGTTGCCATCGCGGCCGAAAGCCGTTCGTCGAACGAAACCAAGGACGGCGACAAGGTCCTGCACGCCGAGCGCCATGCCGCCAGCTACGCGCGCAGCCTGGAACTGCCTGTCGAAGTCACCGACGAAAACGCCGATGCCAGCTTCGAAAACGGCGTGCTGCACCTGACGCTGCCCAAGCGTGCGCACGTCGCCGGCCGCCGCCTGACGGTGCGCTGAGCGCTCGACTCGCGACCGCGCCCGCCGCTAGCGGGCGCGGGCCGGGACCCTTCCTTGCCCCCATTCTCGGGGAGCAGGGGAGGGTGGCCTGCTACGCGGGTAAAATCGGGTCAAGATGTATTCCGAATCCGACCCGCGTTTCATGCAGCTGGCCCTGGAGTTGGGCGCGCGGGCGCTGCAGGCCTCGCCCAACCCGCGCGTCGGTTGCGTTATCGTGCGCGACGACGTCATCCTGGGCGAGGGCTACACCCAGCAACCCGGGTCCAGCCATGCCGAGATTGCTGCCCTCCTGGACGCCCGGCGTCGTGGCAACGACGTGGCAGGCGCCACGGTTTACGTCACGCTGGAACCGTGTTCACATTTTGGCCGCACCCCGCCCTGCGCCACGGCGCTCATCGAAGCGCGCGTCGCGCGCGTCGTAGCCGCGGTAGAGGACCCCAACCCGCAGGTCTCGGGCCGCGGCATGGAGATGCTGCGCAGCGCGGGCATCGACGTGCGTTGCGGCCTGTTGCGCCAGGAAGCCGTGGACGCCAACATCGGTTTTTTCTCGCGTATGAATCGCGGCCGTCCCTGGGTGCGCATCAAGCTTGCCGCCAGCCTTGACGGCCGTTCCGCGCTGGAGAACGGTGTTTCCCAGTGGATCACCGGCGAGCCGGCACGCGCCGATGGCCATGCCTGGCGCGCACGTGCCTGCGCCATACTCACCGGCAGCGGCACCATACGCAGCGATGATCCCCTCCTCACCGCGCGCCATGCCGAGACCCCGCGTCAACCCCTCAAGGTGATCGCCGACAGCCAGCTGCGCACCAGCATCAACGCGCGCATCTTCGATGGCAACCCGGTACTGCTGGCAGCGGCGCGGGCCGATGCGGCCGATACCGAACGCTATGCAAATCGCAATGCGCAGATCGTTGTGCTTCCCGGTGCGGATGGTCATGTGGACCTCGCCGAACTGCTACGTGAACTGGGCCGCCGCGGCATCAACGAACTCCATGTGGAGGCCGGCCCCACGCTGGGCGGCGCCCTGGTACGAGAAGGGCTGGCCGACGAACTCCTGATCTACCTGGCGCCGCTGCTGCTCGGGCCGGGCCGCGCCATGCTCGATCTTCCGGCGCTGTCGGCGCTGGCCGGCGCGACGCGCGTGCACATCCACGAAATCACGCGCATCGGTCCCGATGTGCGCATTCTTGCGAGGTTTTCCTGATCATGTTCACCGGTCTGGTTCAAGGCGTAGGCCGTATTGTTTCCGTCGATCCGCTGGAAACGGGCGTGCACATCGCGATCGATGCGCAGGCGCTGGCGCCGCGCCCCATCGCGATAGGCGACAGCATTGCCGTGAGCGGCGTCTGCCTCACGGCCACCACCATTGCCGATGGCGTTTTTGGCGCCGATGTTTCGCGCGAAACGCTCTCCCGAACCGCGGGCCTGGACCGCTGCCGCGCCGTCAATCTCGAAACCTCGCTGGCCCTGGGCGACAAGCTGGGCGGTCACCTGGTGGCGGGCCATGTCGACGGCATTGGTACCGTTCTGCGGTGTTCTCCGGTGGGTGAGTCCGTCGAGCTGGTCATACTGGCCCCCGCCGACCTGGCGCGGTTCCTCGCCGTCAAGGGCTCCGTCTGCGTCGATGGGGTGAGCCTGACCGTAAACCGCGTCCAGGACCACGGCGGGTCCGGCGGCCTCCAGGGCTGCGAATTCTCCATCAACCTCATACCGCACACCGTTGCCGCCACCACGCTGCGGGAACTTGCCACCGGTATGCCGGTGAATCTCGAGATCGACCTCATCGCCCGCTATGTCGGCCGCATGCTGGAGGCGGCAACGGGAAATCCAGGGGCGTAATAGAATCCCTACCTTTACTGGAAGGCGTTCCCCATGCTGACCGCAGTGCCTAATCCTGGCGACCCGGCTGGCGAACCCTCGCCGGGGGATTCCGCGGCGATTTCTCCGACGAGCGAACTCGTCGAAGAAATCCGTAACGGTCGCATCGTCGTGCTCATCGACGATGAAGACCGCGAAAACGAAGGCGACCTGCTCTTTGCGGCCGACTTCGTCACCCCCGAGAAGATCAATTTCCTCGCCAAGTACGGGCGCGGCCTCATCTGCATGCCCATCACCGCCGAGCATGCCCAGCGGCTGCAGCTGGGCCCCATGGCGGGCCGCAATGGCACCGTACATGGCACCAACTTCACGGTAGCCATCGAGGCGGCTGAAGGCGTGTCCACTGGAATATCGGCGGCTGATCGCGCCCACACCATACGCGTGGCCTCGCGGCCCGACGCCGCGCCGGCCGACATTGTCCAGCCCGGCCACGTGTTCCCCCTTGTGTCCCAGCCGGGTGGCGTGCTGGTACGCGCCGGTCATACCGAAGCGTGCTGCGATCTGGCGCGCCTCGCCGGCCTCACGCCGGCGGCCGTGCTGTGTGAAATCATGAACGAGGATGGCACGATGGCGCGCCTGCCGGACCTCATCCGGTTCGCCCGCCAGCACCAGCTCAAGCTGGGTACCATTGCCGACCTGATCGAGTACCGCGCCGCCAATGAATCCATGATCGAGCGCCTGGCGCAGCGCCGCGTGCGCACGCCCGCGGGCGAGTTCGATCTCTTCGTCTACCGCGACAAGCCCACCGGTTCGGCGCACATCGCCTTGCTGCGCGGTACTCCCAATCCCCATGCGGAAGTGCTGGTGCGCGTGCACGAGCCGCTATCCGTACTCGACCTCCTGGAAGTTGATCACCAGGGGGGGCATTCCTGGCCACTGGCCAAGGCCCTGGCCGCAATATCCGCTGCTCCGTGCGGCGCGCGGGTCATGCTCAAGTGTGGCGACAGCAGCGAACGGCTGTTGCAGAGCCTGGTTCCCACTGGCGAAGGCGCGGGTCCGGCGGCCGATCGGCGCGGCGGTGATCGTCACCAGTTGCGCACCTACGGTGTCGGCGCGCA
>CAIQGU010000086.1 GCA_903871435.1 uncultured Burkholderiales bacterium
CGAGGTCGGGGATGGCGTCGGCGTCGACCACGGCGCCGTCGATGCGGAAACGCACAAAGCCGCGCGCGCGCAGGTCGTTGAAGAGTTCGGCGAACTGGCCCTTGCGCCCCTGGACCACCGGCGCCAGGACCAGGAGAGCCGCGCCCTCCGGGCGCGCCAGTGCGGCGTCGACCATCTGCGCGACGCTGTGGGCGCCCAGCGCAACTTCCGGGTGGTCCGGGCAGTGGGCCTGACCGGCGCGCGCGTAGAGCAGCCGCAGGTAATCGTGGATCTCGGTGACAGTGCCGACGGTGGAGCGGGGATTGGCGCCGGCGTTGCGTTGCTGGATGGCAATCGCAGGCGAGAGTCCCTCGATGTGGTCGACATCGGGTTTCTCCATGATCTGCAGGAACTGCCGGGCGTAGGAGGACAGCGATTCGACGTAGCGCCGCTGGCCCTCGGCATAAAGCGTATCGAAGGCCAGTGAACTCTTGCCCGATCCCGACAGGCCCGTCACCACGACCAGGCGGTTGCGCGGCAGTTCGACATCGATGTTGCGCAGGTTGTGCGTGCGCGCGCCGCGCACGCGGATGCGGTCTAGCGGCACCGTGCTGTCCCGACAGAAGGCCGGATCCGGCAGCGCAGCGCAGCGGTCGCGGACATGCGCGGGGGCAAGCTGGCTACTCGTCCTGGCCGGTGCCGGCCGGCGCGCTGGAAATGGTCGTCGATGCGGTGCTGGTGGGTGAATCGAAGCGATCGACCCGGCGGGCGCCGCGGCCCAGCTCCACGCCCAGTTGCTTGAGCTTGCGGTACAGGTGCGTGCGCTCCAGGCCGGCGCGATCGGCAACCCGGGTCATGCTGTAGCTTTCCTTGGCAAGCTGGTATTCGAAGTAGACGCGCTCGAACTGATCGCGCGCTTCGCGCAGGGGCTGATCGAGGTTGATGGCCAGCGCCTGGGCAGCCGGCGGGGGCTGCAGGCCGGCCTCGCGCACTGCAACGTCGCCCGCATTGCTGCGCGGGCGCATGGGGGGGAGGTCGTCAGTCCCGGCCGGGGGCGGCATCGCCGGCTGCGCGCCGCGCGAACGCTGACCATGCTCGATGCCGTCGCGCACGGCCGAGAGCAGGCGCGCTAGCGCGATGGGCTTTTCCAGGAAATCGAGCGCACCCAGCCGGGTGGCCTCGCCGGCCGTCTCCAGCGTGGCGTGGCCCGACATCATGATGACGGGCGCGCTCAACTGGCCGCTGGCTACCCATTCCTTCAGCAGCGTGACGCCGTCGGTATCGGGCATCCAGATGTCGAGCAGGATGAGGTCCGGCGCGCTCTCGCGGCGCAGGGTACGCGCCGCCGCGGCGCTTTCGGCCGTGGTGACGACGTGCCCCTCGTCGGACAGGATCTCCGAGAGCAGTTCGCGAATTCCGATTTCGTCGTCGACAACCAGTATGTTTGCCATGGTGCTTTGCGTATCTCAAACTGCGGCGCCGACGGGCGACGGGGTTGCGGCCAGCCGGTGCAGCACTATCGTAACCGTTGCGCCCGAGGCCCCTTCGCGATTGACGATCTCGATACGGCCATCGTGCTCGTCGATGATTTTCCGTACCAGGGCAAGGCCCAGTCCGGTGCCGCGGGGTTTGGTGGTGATGTAAGGCTCGAACGCGCGCCTAAGTATATTCGCCGGGAAACCAGGGCCATTGTCCTCCACCGACAGGCGGACGGCTCGCGCCGACTGGGCCGCGCCGCCAGGTTGGTCTATGGCCACCAGCTCCGTGCGCAGCACCACCACACCGGCGCGCTCGGCGCCGCCCGGCGTGGCGCCGGCAATGGACTCCATCGCATTGCCAACCAGGTTGTGCAGCACCTGGCGAAGCTGGCCGGCATCGGCTTCCAGCAGGGGCAGGTCGGACGCGAGGCGCAACTCAATCCGCGTGGCGCCGGCGGCGGGGGCTTCCTGGCCGCCGGCGGCCGCAGATTCAACCCCATAGAGGGCACCGATTTCCTCCACGAGCCGGTTCAGGTCCAAGGGCTCGGGACGCGCCGCCGGCAGGCGCGCGTAGTCACGGAACTCGTCGACCATGCGTTTCATCGCCGCCACCTGGTTGACGATGGTCGAGGTACCGCGGTCCAGCACGTCGAGCTGCGTCGGCGTCATCGCAGGACCCAGCTTCATGCGCAGACGCTCGGCGGCCAGCTGGATGGGCGTGAGCGGGTTCTTGATCTCGTGGGCAAGGCGGCGGGCGACCTCGCCCCAGGCGACCGCGCGCTGCGCAGAAATCACCTGGGTAATGTCGTCGAAGACCACGACGTAGCCCAGCCCGTCCTCCAGCGGCAGGCGCGAACCGCGCACCAGCAGCGCGAGCGGCTCGGCCCCAGCCGTGGCGCCGGCACGCGTGAGCTGCATCTGCAGCTGCCAGGAATCCTTGGGCGTGGCCGCCAGCGCCTGGTCGCGAAAGGCGCCCGACAGGTACTGGGCGAGCTGGGGCGCAGCTTCCTGCAGATGGTGTCCAGCCCGCGTGGCCAAGGGCACGCCCAGGATGCGTCCGGCCCCATAGTTGGCCGTGACGATGGCGAAGTTCTGGTCGAGCACGATCACGCCCGCCGACAGGTTGGCCAGCAGGCGCTCCAGGTAGGCGCGCGCGGTCTCGAGCTGGCGCGAGCGCGTCTCGACGGCGTCGCGCGCGTCGGCAAGCTGGCGCGTCATCGCGTTGAAGGCCTGCGGCAGCAGGTTCAGTTCGTCGTTGCCGGCAAATTCACGCACGGGGCGGAAATCGCCCTCTGCCACTGCCTTGGTCCCGGCGGCGAGCTCGACCAGCGGCGCCGTCATGGACCCGGCCAGCAGCACCCCCGAGGCGATGGCGGCAAACACCGCCAGCAGCAGCGTGAGCGTGAGGGTGAGGCGGTAGATGCTCTGCAGTCCGGAGCGGGCCAGCGAGAGCTGCTGGTACTCACCGTAGCCCTTTTGCAGCGCCTGGGCGTTGGCGGCCACCGCCGGCGCAACCGACTGGGTCAGCTGCAGAAAGCGCGGCTCCTCGATGCGGATGCGGCTGGCGCCCGGCATTCGCAAGCCGGACCCCTGGCGGGGCGCGGCATCGGCCAGGGACATCGAACCGAAGCTGCGCGCGCTGGAGCTGAAGGGTATGGGCACGATGGCGCGCGTGCGCAGGCCATGGCCGGGCGCGACAGCGAGTTCGTCGCCTTCGATGAGCGCATAGCCCCCCGCCGACAGCGTGGCGCGCAG
>CAIQGU010000087.1 GCA_903871435.1 uncultured Burkholderiales bacterium
GCCTCGAACATATTGGGAATGCGCAGTCCCGGTTCATTGGACAGCGGCACGCCCCAGGCCGACTCGAACAGGGCGCGGGTCGCGGTGTCGGAAACGTGGCGATAGCCGGGGAATTCGTGCGGGAAGGATCCCATGTCGCAGGAGCCCTGGACGTTGTTCTGGCCGCGCAAGGGGTTGACGCCCACACCAGGGCGGCCGATGTTGCCGGTAGCCATGGCCAGGTTGGCGATTCCCATCACGGCGGTCGACCCCTGGCTGTGCTCGGTAACGCCCAGTCCGTAATAGATCGCGGCATTGCCGCCCGTGGCAAACAAGCGGGCAGCCGCACGCATGGTGGCTGCGGGCACGCCCGTGATGTGTTCCGTGGCCTCCGGCGAGTTGCGCGGATCGAGGACGAAGGTGCGCCACGTCTCGAAGGGCTTGGGCTCGCAGCGCTCGGCAATGAATTTTTCGTCGAGCAAGCCCTCGGCGGCGATGACGTGCGCGAGGGCCGTGACCACAGCGACGTTGGTACCCGGCCGCAGTTGCAGGTGATGATCGGCGTGGATGTGGGGGCCGTCGACCATGTCGATGACCCGGGGATCCACAATGATCAGCTTGGCGCCGGCCCGCAGGCGGCGCTTCATGGCGGAAGCGAAGACCGGGTGACCGTCGGTGGGGTTGGCGCCGATGACCATGATCACATCGGTGTGCTCGACGGAGTCGAAGTCCTGCGTGCCGGCCGACTCGCCCATGGTCGCTTTCAGGCCGTAGCCCGTGGGCGAGTGGCAGACGCGCGCGCAGGTATCGACATTGTTGTTGCCGAAGGCCGCGCGAATCAGCTTTTGCACGAGGTAGGTTTCCTCGTTGGTGCAGCGTGAGGACGTGATGCCGCCGATGGAATCGCGCCCGTACTGATCCTGAATGCGGCGAAACTCCGCGGCCGTGTAGGCGATCGCGTCGGCCCAGGAAACCTCCTGCCAGGGGTCCGTGATCTTCTTGCGGATCATGGGCGATTTGATGCGGTCCTTGTGGGTGGCGTAGCCCCAGGCAAACCGGCCCTTCACGCAGGAATGGCCGTGATTGGCCCGGCCATCCTTGTTGGGCACCATGCGGATGACCTCGGTGCCCTTCATTTCGGCGCGGAAGGAGCACCCCACGCCGCAGTAGGCGCAGGTGGTCACGTGCGAATGCTCGGCCTGGCCGCGCTCGATGACGGATTTCTCCATCAGGGTTGCAGTGGGGCAGGCCTGCACGCAGGCGCCACACGACACGCACTCGGAGTCCATGAAATCGCCGTTCTGGCCGGGCGAAACCGCCGAGGCGAAGCCGCGCGAATCTATCGTGAGCGCGAAGGTGCCCTGCACTTCCTCGCAAGCGCGCACGCAGCGCGAGCAGACGATGCACTTGGACGGGTCGAAGGTGAAATACGGGTTGGACGTGTCCTTGGCCGATTTCAGGTGGTTGGCGCCGTCGTAGCCGTAGCGCACCTCGCGCAGCCCCACCACGCCGGCCATGTCCTGCAGTTCGCAGTCTCCGTTGGCGGCGCAAGTGAGGCAGTCGAGCGGGTGATCCGAGATGTACAACTCCATCACGCCGCGGCGGACCTGCTGCAGCTTTTCGGTCTGGGTGCGCACCTTCATGCCCGCTTCGACGAGAGTCGTGCACGAAGCCGGCAGGCCCCGCCGGCCCTCGATCTCCACCAGACACAAGCGGCAGGAGCCGAAAGGCTCCAGGCTGTCGGTTGCGCAGAGCTTGGGCACCTTGCTGCCCGCCTCGATGCTGGCGCGCATGACGGAGGTACCCTCGGGCACGGTGACGGAGACGCCGTCGACCTCCAGGGTCACCAGCTTTTCGGAAACCCGGGCCGGGGTGCCGTAGTCCAGACTGTTCAGTGAGGCCATGTCGATTTTTCCTTGCTGCTGATTACCGAGATTTACAGCGACCGGGGTTACCGCCCCGGGACCTACAGCGCCGCCGGCGCCGGTTGGGCTGACGGCAGTCCGAAATCCTGGGGGAAGTGGTTCAAGACGCTCAGCACCGGAAATGGCGCCATGCCGCCCAGCGCGCATAGCGAACCGGCCACCATGGTGTCGCACAGGTCGCGCAGCAGGTGCACATTGGCCGTTACGTTGTCGCCGTCGACGATGCGGTCGATCACCTCGACGGCGCGGGTCGAGCCGATGCGGCACGGCGTGCACTTGCCGCAGGATTCGATCGCGCAGAACTCCATCGCATAACGGGCCATGTGGGCGAGATCGGCCTGGTCGTCAAAAACGACCATGCCGCCGTGACCGATCATCGCGCCAGCTGCCGCAAACGTCTCGTAGTCCAGGGGCATGTCGAACTGCGACTCGGGAACGTAGGCACCCAGCGGGCCGCCGATCTGCACCGCCCGTATGGGCCGGCCGGTGGCCGAGCCGCCGCCGAAGTCGTACAACAGTTCGCGCAAGGTCAGGCCAAAGGCCTTCTCCACCAGGCCGCCGTGGCGGATGTTGCCCGCCAGCTGGAACGGCAGGGTGCCGCGCGAGCGGCCCATGCCGAAATCCTTGTACGCCTGGGCGCCGTTGGCGAAGATCGTTGGGACGCTGGCCAGTGAAATGACGTTGTTGAGAGCGGTGGGCTTGCCAAACAGGCCCTGGATGGCCGGGAGCGGCGGGCGGAAACGCACGACCCCGCGCTTGCCCTCCAGGCTCTCCAGCAGCGAAGTCTCCTCGCCACAGATGTAGGCGCCGGCACCACGGCGCACCTCGAGATCGAAGATCTTGCCGGAGCCGAGCACGTTGTCACCCAGCAGGCCCGCTTTCCTGGCCAGGGCAATGGCGTCGTTGAGCGTGCGCTCCGCGTGGGGATATTCGGACCGCAGGTAGATATAGCCCTGCGTGGCTCCCACCACCACACCGGCGATCGTCATGCCCTCGATCAGGACGAAGGGATCGCCTTCCATGATCATGCGGTCGGAGAATGTACCCGAGTCGCCTTCGTCGGCGTTGCAGACCACATACTTTACGGGCGAGGTCTCGGCCAGCACGGTGCGCCACTTGATGCCGGTGGGGAAAGCGGCGCCGCCGCGGCCGCGCAGGCCAGAATCGATCAGCGACTGCACGGCGTCGGCCGGCGACATGGCCAGCGCGTTGGCGAGGCCCTTGTAGCCATCGTGGCGACGATAGTCGTCGAGCGAGAGCGGGTCGATGAGGCCCACCCGAGCGACCGTCTGGCGCTCCTGGCGGGCAAAGTAGGGAATGCGTTCGGTCAGGCCGTGACCCAGCGCATGGCGGCCGCCGGCCAGGAAGCCCGCAGCAAACAGTCCGGGCACGTCGTCCTCGCGTACGGGTCCGTAGGCAACCCGGCCATCTTGCGTCTCGACTTCGACCAACGGCTCCAGCCACAGCATGCCGCGCGAACCGGTGCGCACGATCTGCACAGCTGCGCCGGTGCTGGCAGCGTGGCTGGCTATTGCGGCCGCGACGCCATCGGCACCCACGGAGAGGGCGGCGGAATCGCGGGAAACGAAAACCCGTACGGGTGCGGCCGTGCTCATGCAGCCTCCCGGCACTGGCGGACGATGGCGTCAAAGCGCTGGGCATCGACGCGCCCGACCAGATCATTGTCGACAAGCACGGCAGGCGAGCAGGCGCAGTTGCCCAGGCAATAGACGGGCTCAAGCGTTACTGCGCCGTCACCGGTGGTTCCGTGCATGTCCACGCCCAGCGAAGCGCGGGCGTGCTCCACGAGCTGGTTGGCGCCCATGGACTGGCAGGCCTCGGCGACACATACGCGCACGGTGTGGCGCCCGGGTGGCGTGGCCCGGTAGTGGTGATAGAAGCTGATTACGCCATGCACTTCGGCAACCGACAGCCGCATCGCTTTGGCAATGACCGGTACGAATTCGGGCGGAACATAGCCGGCCCGGTCCTGGATCTCGTGCAACAACGGCAACAGGCCGCCGGGACGATGGGCGTGCAGCTCGATGGCGGTTGCCACGACTTGCGCGGTTGAAACCTCAACGTGCGCCATAGCGGATGACTCCTTGTTCGCGCTGCGTGCATTCCGGCCAGCGACCGCTTGGGGGCGATCCGTTATTATCGGGCCTTGCATATGCGCACTTGTGCATATGAAGCGCAAAACACAGCTGTTTCTATCGACAAATTAGCACTCTTCCCGGCGACTCGAAATATGCAATTTCATGCCTATTCCGGATTTGCGATGCGCAACGCCGGAATCGCGCCGTGAGCAAGATTCTCATCAAGCCCTCGTGGACGTTCTCCAGTGAAAACGGGGAAACCCTGGACCCGCAACTGTTTCGGCTGCTGCGGGGGATACACGACGCTGGAAAACTGACCGTAGCCGCGCAGCAAGCGCGGCTTTCTTACCGCTACGCCTGGGATTTACTGTCCAAGTGGGGGCAATTCTTCGGAACCCCGCTGGTGAAAATGGAACGCGGTCGCGGCGCAACACTCACCGCGCTGGGTGAAAAACTGGTGTGGGCCGAGCAGCGCAGCGGTGCCAGCCTGTTCCCCCAGCTGGAAAACATCGCGTCGGAACTGAATCTGGAAATCAGCCGCGCACTCAAGGAATCGGCCAGCCTGCTGCGCATACACGCCAGTTACGGCTACGCGGTGGAGAAGCTACCCGCGTTGATGCGTGAACACGGTCACGGCGAGCTCGACCTGCAATACATGGCCAGCGTCGCGGCGCTGGCCTCGCTGGCGCGGGGCGACTGCGATCTGGCCGGCTTCCACGTGCCGGTAGGCGACCTGGGTCTCACGCTCTGGGCGCACTACGAGAATTTCCTCAAGCCCCGGCAGCACCGCATCATCCGGCTGGTAGTCCGCACCCAGGGGCTCATCGTGCCGCGCGGCAATCCCCGCAACGTCACGTCACTGCAGGATCTGCGTCAGCCGGGCGCGCGCTTTGCCAACCGGCAAGCCGGGTCGGGCACACGCATCCTGCTCGACGGCCTGCTCGCGCGCCAGGGCCTTGATACCCGGTCCATACTGGGCTACGACAGCGGGGAATTCACCCACGCCGCGGTGGCCGCGTTCGTTGCCAGCGGCATGGCCGATATCGCCTTTGGCATAGAGCCGGCGGCGCGCCAGTTCAAACTTGATTTCGTCCCCATGGTCCAGGAGCGCTACATGCTCGCCTGCCACAAGGACAGCCTGCGGCTGCCTGCGGTTCGCGAAATGCTCACGCTGCTGGAACGGCCGGAATTCGCCGCGCAACTGGCGGCGGTGCCCGGCTACGCACCGGATGAGCCCGGTACGGTCGCACCGCTCAAGGACGTGTTCCC
>CAIQGU010000088.1 GCA_903871435.1 uncultured Burkholderiales bacterium
GGGTTGACGAGCCAATTGCCGAACTTTGCCGCAGCGCGCTGGCGGAAGCCGGGTCTGACAAGGCCAGCCTGCTGGGCAAACGGCTGCTGGAAAATTTGACGCGATGACAGGAACGGACCATGCCCAGGCTCGAACTGACCGACCATGAACTGATCGTCCATCTCAATTTCTGGGAGGCCATCGTGTCGTTCCAGAAGCCCCTGCGCATTCCTCTCAAACACGTTCGCGGCGCAACCGACGACCAGGGATTTCGCGGCTGGAATCTGGGGATCCGCGCGCCCGGAACCGGCATTCCAGGCCTTATTTCCGCAGGGACCTATGTGAAAGACGGGGATCATCAATTCGTCTTCATCCTGCGCAAAGCCCATCCTGTGGTCATCGAGTTGTGCAACGAGAAGTGGGCCCGCCTCATTCTCGGGGTTGAGGCTGCCAAAGACTCGGCCGACAGCATCAACGCCGCGATCCGCGGAAGCCGCCCAAGCCCTTGAGTGGAGGGTTCAGCGAATTCCACCGATGCACTGCGTGTCCGGTCCTGCCCTTGGGCGACCCGTCGCCCCTCCTTGATCAGTAGGACTGCAGGAACGCGGCGATGGCCGCTCCTTGGGCTTCCTTCTTGGCGATGCAAAGATCGATGCCTTCCAGCACCTGGGCGAGAATGCGCGGTCCGCCGCTGAACTGGGGCGCCCGCGTGGCGAAGTAGTCGTGCAGAGACGTGCGCGATGCCGAGTCGCAAAAGCTCGCCCCCACATAAGGCAGGCGGGCAGCAAAGTCGGCACCTCCGCCGTGCGGCCGCTTGGCGATGATTTCGTCGTAATGGGCCTGGAGATGCTGGAAGGCAAGCGTGCGCGTGTCGTCGAACTGTTGCCCGGCGAATAACAGGCGCGCTCCTTCGATGAACGGGATCTCGCCGGACAGCACCGCGCGGAAATTTTCCTGGATCGCCGCCGCATCGCGGAACGACCCCATGGCCCGGATGATCTTGGCGCGCAATTGCCGGTCCTGTGTGGCCTTCAGTTTTGCCGCATAGCTTTGTGCCAGCGCTTTGTCTCCGTAAAAGGCGCCCGCGCCGAGGACAGCGTCGAGCATTTCCGGGGCAAGCTCCGCGCTGCCGGCCAGCCACTGCTCGGTGAGCTCGCGTGCGCGCCTGCCGAGGGTTTCGTCGCTGCCGTAGGTGGCGATCGGGCCGACGATGGCCCTGCGCAGCAGTTTCGCGTCGTCCGCCTCGCCCGCCGGTCCGGACCAGCCAAGGCTCTCGGCACTCGCCTTGAAATTCTGCTGGAGGAAGCGCTGGTAGTTGGGGGCCAGCGCCGGCGGTACCAGGTTCTCGCGGTACTCGAGCGCCAGATCCAGGGCGCCCTCCACCACATGCCGGTCGGCGTCGCCGTGGAGTGCCTCGACCAGATGCAGCGCGCCATCGGCGGGCAGCTTGCCCGCATCGGATAGAAGCTTCGCCCCGCCCAGCACGTCCAGACGTTCACCGGCGCTCAGCCGCTGCGCGACCGCGCCGCCGGTCAGCGCTGTGAGCAGCGGACCGTGATAGTCCACCACGTAGTAGCCCAGCGCCTGGTCATTGGCCTCCACCCACGCAGGGCAGCTGGACCCGGCGGCGCTGAGCGGCAGGGTCGTGGTGGCCTCGGTGAGCAGGCTGCAGTCGGTGTGCGTGCCACCCGCGACCGGATAGCGCATGCACACGGGGAAGTGCCAGGTCTGCGCCGTGGAGCCGCTGGACCCGATGGGCAGCAGCCGTTGCTGGCTCACCTGGAGTGCCGGAGTCCCTGCGCCACACTGGAGCTCCACCGACAGCAGCGGTACCCCGGGCTGGTTGAGGAAGGTCGCGAAGGGCTCGGCAATGGGCTTGCCGCCAGCGCTATCCTGGGCGGCGAGGAAATCGCCAGAGGTCGCATTGCCGTAGGCATGGGCCTTCATATAGCTCTGCACACCGCTGCGGAAGTCGGCGGCGCCCCGGTAGTGCTCGAACATGCCGATGACCGCCGCGCCCTTGTTGTAGGTGATGCCGTCGAAGGCGTTCGCGATGTCATCGCGTGAGACGATTTCCTGGCGGATCTTGCGCGCCGATACCAGGCTGTCCTCGCCCATCACATTGAGTTTTCCGCGCACGTCTTCCACGCGGGTGTTCCACTCCGGCTTCCAGGCGGCGGTCATGGTCTTCTGCAGCCAGGTGGCAAAGGCCTCATTGAGCCAGATATCGTTCCACCACGCGGTGGTCACGTAGTCGCCGAACCACTGGTGGGACAACTCGTGGGCCGCGACCTGGGCGTAGGCGCGCTGGCGCGA
>CAIQGU010000089.1 GCA_903871435.1 uncultured Burkholderiales bacterium
CCCCATTTCCTTGCCATTTCCTTTCGCGCCCTCGCCCCCTGCCGCTCCGATGCCCTGGCACAGAACCCGGATGGCTCAGTTGGCACTCGCCCTGGCAGCAGCCGGACTGCTGGTGGGTCAAGGTGCGCAGGCGCAAACGGCGGCGGCGACTCCGTCCAACACCGAGCGGACGACTCCCACTTCAGCCACTCCAGCTGCTGCAGCATCGGCCAGCTCTGCCAGTTCGGCCAGTCCCACCAGCGCGGCCAGTTCGCCGCTTTCATCGGGCACGGCACCTGGCGCCGCCGAGCCGCCGGCGGCGCCCTGCGAATCCGAGGATGCCGATATCGCCAATGGCGACCCCAACGGCGGCCTGGCCAGCGAAAGTTTTGCCGCCCAGCGCATCCGCCAGAAGCCCACTCCCGCCACGCGGATCGCGTGCGCGCTCAAGCGTGGCCGGCGCAATGCGGCCCTTAAAATTGCCGACGATTTCCTTGCGAGCCATCCACGCGACGCGCAGGTGCGTTTCCTGCGGGCCGTGATCCTGGGTGACCTGAACCGGCCCGCCGAAGCGGCCGCGGTGCTCGAGTCGCTGATCGAGGATTTTCCCGAACTGGCCGAGCCCTATAACAATCTTGCAGCGATCCGCGCCAATGAGGGCAACCTGGGCCTGGCCGAGCACTACCTGCAACTGGCTATTGGCGCGGCGCCCAGCTATGTGACCGCCCGCGAGAACCTGGGGGACCTGTACATTTCGCTGGCTGCGGCCGCGTACGACGGTGCGCTGCGCCTGGCCCCGGAAAACGCCAATCTGCGCCGCAAACTCACGCTGACCCGCGAACTCGACACCAAGCTGCGCGCACCGCGCTGATGCGCCTGCGCCTAGCCATCTACGTGTCCCTGCGCCTACCTACCTGAGAGGAGAACGTACCCCATGAAAACGAATCGACGCCATTTGCTGATCATTGGCCGCAACGCCCTGGCCGCCTGCGCCGCGGGGATGTGCGCGCTGGCGCTGGCGCAAGCCCCGGCCAAACCCGCGCCGGCGGCTGCGACTGCCGCTCCGGTCGCAGCGCCGGTTGTGGTGACGCTGGACACCAGCGCGGGTCCCATCGTGCTGGAGCTCGACGCAGCGGCCGCGCCACGCACGGTGGCCAACTTCGTGAGCTACGTGAAGGAAGGCTTCTACGCGGGAACCCTCTTCCACCGCGTCATTGCCGGCTTCATGATCCAGGGCGGCGGTTTTGATGGCAACATGAAGCAGAAGGCCACGCACGTACCTATCGCCATCGAAAGCAACAATGGCCTGAAGAACGTGCGCGGCTCCATCGCGATGGCGCGCACGTCAGACCCCAACTCGGCGACCGCGCAATTCTTCATCAATGTGGTCGACAATCCCGCGCTCGATTACCCCAGCAGGGACAATGCGGGCTACACCGTGTTCGGCAAGGTGGTTGACGGCATGGATACGGTGGACAAGATCCGCGCGTCCGAAACCACGGTGCGTAACGGCATGCCCAACGTGCCCGTGACGCCCATCGTGATCCGCTCGGCGAAGCTGGGCCGCTGAGGGTCCGGCCGCGAAACCCACTCAAGCACGCACCAAAAATCACCCTACTGGAGACAGCAAACATGGTACGACTGCACACCAACCACGGCATCATCGGCATAGAACTCGACGCCGAGCACGCGCCCAAAACCGTCGAAAATTTCCTGTATTAGCCGAGC
>CAIQGU010000090.1 GCA_903871435.1 uncultured Burkholderiales bacterium
AAATACATTGCCAGCAATCTCCACTTCGTCCCCTCCGCCAGTCCCGCAGTGACCTTCACAATGCCCCGCCACCCAGCCGCACCCAGCCACACCCAGCCGCCACCCTGCGGCATGGTTCTTAAGGCAATCGGCCCAGGACGCCATTTTGCGCTGGGTAAGGGCCCTTTTCCGGTGCAATTTTGACGACTGCAAACGGGCAACTCCCGGCAATCTGTCTATGTACGCCGAAAGACAAACGCGCCCACCGCTTTTGTCGAGGCGGTTCCGCGGCATTCGAAGCGACGAAAACCGATCCGGTCCGGCGCGGGTCAAGCCAGCGGGATGCGAATCTATCGGTTACCGGGTAGGTTGGTGCCGCCGTTGCGGTACCGCCACCGGATGTGGGCGTTTTCTGATCGCTATCGATGAAAATTGAGCCACTGAGGGCGTTCCAAAGCAAGACCGGTCTGCGAACCATAGGTCTGTTCACGGCGATCGCCCTGGTGCCCGTCGCGGTGCTGGCTGGCTTGTTGTTTGCGCAGGGCACGCTGACGCCCATCCTGCTGGAAAGCCTGGAACTCGGGGGACTTGCCGCCGTGCTGATCGGCTTTGGCGCGGGCATTTTGCATAGCGAATCGTCGATTCGCCGGATCGATGCCCTCATCCAGTCCACCCGTCGCATGGCCAAGCAGGACTTTTCCGTATTGGTGCCGCAAGACGGCGCCGACGAGGTTGCCGAGCTTTCCCGTGCCTTCAACTCGATGGCGCGCCATCTGGGCACCAGCCTTTCGGTCCAGGGCATCCTGTCGCAGATGGACGACGCCATCCTGACCAAGCTCGACGTCGGCGCGCTCATCCGCAGCGCGCTGCGCTGCATGCGCCAGGTGACCCAGGCCCAGGTTGTCGTGCTGGGCCTCTTCGAGTCGGACAGCGCCGAGGCGATGCGGGTTTTTGTCCTGAAGAATGGCGAGCGCAGCCGCATCGACAGCGAAAAGCTCGAACTCAGCGCGGAGCTCAAGCGGCATATTCCGCTCACCCCCACCAACAAGACCTCGCCGGCATCGCCCTTTCCCAAGGAATTCGAGCAGCGCCTGCGCGATGAATATGGCATCCAAAGCTTTTACGCGGTGCCGATTTCCCGCGGCAGCCGGGCGTGGGGCGTCATGGTGTCCTGCCACTCTGAACCCCTGCAGCTGGGCAACGGCCAGCTCAAGATGCTCAGTGGTGTCTCCAACCGCCTGATTGCCGGCTTCAGCGGCTCCGAGCGCGACCAGAAACTCCATTCGCTGGCCTACGTGGACCCTTTGACCGGACTGCCCAACCGCGTCGCGATGCAGACGCTGCTGGATCGGGAGCTGGCCAACGCGCAGAGCTCGAAATCGATGGCGGCCATACTTTTTATCGACCTCGACCGGTTCAAGCAGGCCAACGATACCCATGGCCATGCCTTCGGCGACCGGCTGCTGATCCAGGCCGCCAACCGGATCCGCAACAATGTTCGCGAAGATGACGTGGTGGCGCGCATCGGTGGCGATGAGTTCACGGTCATCCTTCCCGATGTTAAGACGGCGCGCGAGGCCGGATCGGTGGCGCGCAAGCTCATCCAGTCCCTGCAGCGCCGCTTTGAGATCGACGGGCACACCATCTATACGGGCGCCAGCGTAGGTATCGCGATGTTCCCCGATGACGGCGTGCGCGGCCCCGAACTGCTCAAGATGGCCGATACGGCCATGTACCGCGCCAAGAGCGCCGGCCGCAGCCGCTTCGCGTTCTACGAAGAGCCGATGAACGCCGAGAGCAAGCGGCGCACCGTGCTCGATGGCGAACTGCGCAACGCGCTGGAGCGCAAGGAACTGGTGCTGCATTACCAACCGCAGATCGATCTCAAGACCGGCGCCCTGTGTGGCGTCGAGGCGCTGGTGCGCTGGCAGCATCCGACGCGCGGCCTGCTGTTCCCGCGCGATTTCATCGAGTATGCGGAGGAGATTGGCCTGATCCCGGAGATCGGCGGCTGGGTGATGGCCGAAGCGTGCCGCCAGTTCCAGCAATGGACCCAGGAGGGCGTGCGCGTGCCACGCGTATCGGTCAACGTCTCCAACGGCCAGCTGCCACGGACCAACTTCGTGCCCAGCGTGCAGAAGCTCATCGCGCAGACCAATATGCCGCCCGGCTCCCTGGAGATCGAGGTGACCGAGTCGATGCTCGTGCAGGGCGGCAAACCGGCCATGGAAGCGCTCAATCAGCTGGCCAAGGATGGCGTGCTGATCGCCATCGACGATTTCGGCACGGGATACTCCTCGTTCAGCTACCTCAAGACGATGCCGGCGCAGGTACTCAAGCTCGACATGAGCTTTCTCGTCGACGCGCGCGAGGACAATGACGCCGGCAAGATCGTCGCGGCCATCATCAACATGGCCCACGCACTGCAAAAGGAAGTGGTCGCCGAAGGCATCGAGCGCGTCGATCAGCTCAAGCTGCTCAAGGCGCTGCGTTGTGAGCGCGGCCAGGGCTATCTCTTTGGCAAGGGCGTCCCGGCGGAAAATATTTCGCGCACCTTCCGCAAGATCGCCCAACCCGAACTGCCGCCCCGGCCGATCGTGGTGCCGGCGGCCGTCACCCCATCCGTGCCCCCACCCGTCACACCGCCGCCGGCCCCGGTTGCGCCGAAGGTCACTGTGGCGCCGGCGCCGGAGGTGTCCGCTGGATTGGCTGCGTCGCTTGCAACCGCTGCATCGGCTCTACCGCTTGCGCACGCCGCGGCTCCGGCGGCACCGAAACCCGCGCGGGAGTTCACCGCCCACGCGCCGGGATCCATCGAATTCGTGCCCGCTCCCCGTGATCTGGAAACGATGAGCGGCCCGGACACGGAAGGCAAGCTCAGCGCTGAAGCGCTCCCTCCTGCGCCGAGCCACGAATTGGACGATGAAGCCGAGCAGGCGATCTTCGACCTGATCAATGCACAGATGCTGGAAGCGCCGCAAGCCGATTTACTGCCGGGCCCGACGGCAACTTCGGCGGGCGGTCAGGCCGACCAGAGTATGGACGACCTCGCGCAGGGGATCGTCCTTGAGGACGACTCGGCGTATGCCGCGGAATTTGCGGAGATGCTTGCCGCGCACCGGATCGCGCAGGACGAGTCCTTGCCGGCCATTGCATTGCCGGCGATAGCGCCCGCCTTGCCGGGCGATCTTGCGCCGCGCGCGGCCACCCTCCCGATGGCCGGTGAGGCACCGGGCGCACCGGAGTCGGCCGGTGACGGCATGGCCCACACGTGGCCGCCGCCGCTGGACGGGACAACCACGGGCCAGGATCTCCAGGAACTGGTGGCCGCCAGCGCGCCTGGCGCCGGCGGGCCCTTACATCTCGCACCGTAGCAACGCTACAGCGCTGCCCTGGCGCCGGCAACGACCAGCAGCAGGTCCGCCCGGCTGCCGTCTTTCACGAGCCCGCATTTCACAGCGCCGTCTTTCACAACGGTGTTGCGCCGTGCAGCAAGGCCAGGATGGGAACGATCAGCAGGGCCACGATATTGATGATCTTGATCAGCGGGTTGACCGCGGGCCCCGCCGTGTCCTTGTAGGGGTCGCCAACCGTGTCACCGGTGACGGCTGCCTTGTGCGCATCCGAACCCTTGCCCCCGAAGTTCCCTTCCTCGATGTACTTCTTGGCGTTGTCCCAGGCGCCACCGCCCGTGGTCATCGATATGGCCACGAACAAGCCCGTGACGATGGTGCCCATGAGCACGCCGCCCAGCGCGGCAGGCCCGAGCAGCACGCCCACGAGGATGGGGACCAGCACCGGCAGCAGCGAAGGAATCATCATTTCCTTGATGGCCGCGGTGGTGAGCATGTCGACCGCGCGCGAGTAGTCGGGCTTGGCCGTGCCTTCCATGATGCCCTTGATCTCGCGGAACTGACGCCGCACTTCCTCCACGACCGCGCTGGCGGAGCGG
>CAIQGU010000091.1 GCA_903871435.1 uncultured Burkholderiales bacterium
CGGGACAGCAGGCCGGTGGCTTGGAGCACTTCGAGCAGCCGCGAAGGCCTGTCCTCCATGAGGCCGCGCGTGATCTCCTGCCAGACGCGTTCCGGCACCAGGGCATCGGCCTCGCCGTCGGCCACCATCTGCCGGGCCTGCGCCAGGGTCTCGGCGGCGATGCTGAACTCGTCGAAGCGCGCGGCAAAGCGCGCGAGGCGCAGGATGCGCACCGGGTCTTCGGAGAAGGCCGGGCCGATGTGGCGCAGGATGCGGGCCTCGAGATCGGCCCGCCCGTTGAGAGGATCGACCAGCTCGTTGCGCTCATCCAGCGCCATGGCGTTGATGGTGAGATCGCGGCGCTGCAGATCCTGTTCGAGGGTGACGTCGGGTGCGGCGTGGATGACGAAGCCGTGGTAGCCCGGCGCGGTCTTGCGCTCGGTGCGCGCAAGTGCATATTCCTCGCCGGACGTCGGGTGGATGAAAACGGGAAAATCGCGGCCCACCGGCTTGTAGCCCAAGGCCAACATTTTTTCGGGAGTGGAGCCCACCACCACCCAGTCGCGATCGCCGCTGCGCGTGTGCCGGCCCTGCTCGGCCAGCAAGCGGTCACGCACCCAACCGCCGACGATATAGGTCTTCATGGCTGACGTACCCTGCGGCGCGCTACGCCAGGGCGGGCCGCGGCATGGCGCGGGGGGCTGGCATGGGTGGCTTCATGGCAGGTTTCAGCGGCCGGCGCGCGCGCGAAAGCCGCTGAAACGCGTGCGCGGATGCAGGCCGGACAGGTAGAGGGTCGCCTCTGGCTCCAGTGGTGCCGGCCGCATGCCGAGTTCCGGCGCCGGCCGGTAGGGCTGGACGCTGGCAATGCTGTCGACGCGCAGGGACCGCAGGTTGTCGCGGGAGAGCAGCGTCGGTCCCGGCAAGAGCTCGAACGCGGTGGCCATGAGGGCGGCCACGGGTGCGGGCATCCCGACCACCGGACGAGGGCGCCCCGAAGCCCGCGCGGCAAAAGCAACGAGTTCCGCCAGGGTGTAGATCGCCGGCCCGCAGATCTCGTAGGACCGGCCGAAGGTGGCGCGGTTGTCGAGCGCCCCGGCCATGGCTCCGGTGAGATCCTGGACCCATACCGGCTGCATGCGCGTGCGCGCTCCGCCAATCAGCAGCACGGGCAGCAGCGCCGCGAGGCCCGCGAACATATTGAGGAATTGATCGCCTCGGCCAAAGACCACCGAGGGCTGGAAAATGGTGGTGGCAAGCCCGGCCGTGTCCCGCACGGCGCGCTCGCCATCGCCCTTGCTGCGCAGGTAGCCCGAGGGGCCCTCGGAATTTGCGCCCAGCGCGCTCATGTGGATCAGGCGCGGCACCCCCAGGTCGCGGCACGCGGCCGCAACGGCACGAGGCAATTCGACGTGGGCGGCTGCAAAAGCTGCGCCATAACGCCCGCCGCTGGCCGCGGTGGCGCGGCCGGTGTCATGCAGGATGCCAACGAGATTGATGACCGCATCGCGGCCAGCCACAAGGCTGCGTAACACCGCAGGGTCGTGGATGTTGGCCTCGACCACGTCCACCGTGGGCAGTACGAGCAGCTCGCGCGCATGGACGCGGCGGCGGGTGGGCACGCAGATGCGGCGACCCTCGGCCGCAAGGCGATCGACGAGGCTCTGGCCGATGAAGCCAGTACCTCCTAGCACCAGGATGTTTTGGAACGTCATGACGGTAGTTGCTGGAATTGTCCGGTGAAGGGAGCACGTGCAAAACGGGGGCAGGCTGGATGGCGGGCAATCCGGCCGTCCAGCATACCGGCAGTGCCTGCGCGTGTAACCGGCCCGGCCCCGCGGCCTTTAACGCCCGCATCGCCGCGCATTCTAGCTGCCGGGTTGCGGCGCCTTGAACGCGAAGGCAAAAAACGCGGATCCGCCCAGGAAGGCGAAGGCGACGAGGTAGTTCCATGCCAGGCGTTCGCGCAGGAAGAACACGGCGAAAACAATGAAGACGGACAAGGTCACGACTTCCTGGATGATCTTTAGCTGGAAGCCGGTGAACTCGCCAAAGCCAAGGCGGTTGGCCGGAACCGCGAGGCAGTATTCCAGCAGGGCGATCAGCCAGGAAACCAGGATCGCCTTCCAGAGCGGCCAGTCGTGGCCGTACTTGAGATGCCCGTACCACGCGAACGTCATGAAGACATTGGACAGTATCAGCAGCAATACGGTGCGCATCAGCGGGGCTCCA
>CAIQGU010000092.1 GCA_903871435.1 uncultured Burkholderiales bacterium
ACGGTGCGTGCCAGGCTGTGCGGTACGGCGTGCTGTACGGCCCACCCGCCAACCCGGCGCCCGGCGGGCGCAAGTGGTCGGTTTCCAGGCTCCGTCGGCCTTTTTTGCAGCCCATACCCGGGCCTCCCCAATGACCGTTCGCATTCATAACACCCTGTCGCGTCAACTCGAGCCCCTGGACCCTGCCGAACCGGTAGCGCCCGGAGAACGGGGCCATGTTCGCCTGTACGTCTGCGGCATGACTACCTACGACCTCTGTCACCTGGGTCATGCGCGGCTGTTCCTGGCCTTTGACGTGGTGCAAAAGTGGCTGCGCACGCGCGGCTACCGCGTCACCTATGTGCGCAACATCACCGATGTGGACGACAAGATCATCCGCCGCGCGCTCAAGGACGGCGAGTCCATTGCGGCTGTCACCGAGCGCAACATCGCCTATATGCACGAGGACTTCGATGCCCTGGGCATGGCGCGGCCCGATCTGGAACCCCGGGCCACGCAGTACATCGCGCAGATGCTCGATCTGGTGGGGGCACTGGAGCGCAAGGGTCTGGCCTACCAGGCCGACGATGGCGACGTTGACTTTGCCGTGCGCAAGTTCCCCGAATACGGCAAGCTTTCGGGCCGCTCCATCGATGAACTGCGCAGCGGCCAGCGTATCGATATCAACCAGGCCAAGCACGATCCGCTGGACTTCGTGCTGTGGAAGCGTGCCAAGGAAGGCGAACCCCAATGGCCCTCGCCCTGGGGACCAGGCCGTCCGGGTTGGCACATCGAGTGCTCGGCAATGGCCGCGGCCACGCTGGGGCCCAACTTCGACATCCACGGTGGCGGTCCCGACCTCGTCTTTCCGCACCACGAAAACGAAATCGCCCAGAGCGAAGGCGCCTATGGGGTGCCTCTGGCGCGCCTGTGGATGCACTGCGGCGCGCTGCGCATGGGCGACGCCAAGATGTCCAAGTCGCTGGGCAACTTCCTCACCATCCGCGATGCGCTCAAGCGTCATCGTGCCGAGGCCCTGCGTTTTTTCCTGGTGCGCTCGCACTACCGCGGTCAGATCGCGTTCACCGAAGACCTGCTCGACGACGCGCTGGCCGGCCTCACGCGCCTGTACACCGCGCTGCGCGGCTTTCCCGTCACCGAGGCGGCGGTGGACTGGGACGCGCCACCCGCGCAACGCTTTGCCGCGGCCATGGACGACGACTTCAACACCGCCCTGGCCGTTGCCGAGCTCTTCGACCTTGCCAGTGAAGTCAACCGCAGCAAGTCGCCGCAGGCGGCCGAACAGTTGCGCGCCCTGGGTGGCCTGCTGGGCCTGCTGCAGCAGGATGCCGACGCCTTCCTGCAGGGCGGACCCCAGGCCACAACGGCCACGGGCGCGCCCGCCGGCCTCGAGGCCGAACAGATTCAGGCATTGATCGACCAGCGGGCTGCCGCCAAGAAAGCCCGTGATTTTGCCCAGGCCGACCGCATCCGCGCCGAACTGACCGCGCAGGGCGTGGTGCTGGAAGACGGCCCCGCCGGTACCACCTGGCGTCGGGCGTGAGGGCCGGCGTGGCTGCAGCAGGCGCCGCATCGGCTCCACGGCGCGTGCGCCCGGCCCAAACCCCGACTGTCGTGGTGGCCTCGGCTGCTCCAGCCCCTGTGGTCGCACTGCCGCCCTTTTGGGCCAAGGCCAAGCGTCACTTGCGCGATGCCGATCCCACGCTGGCAGTGATCATTGCGCAGCATCCGCGGGTAAAGCTGGTCTCGCGGGGCGACGGTTTCACCACCCTGGCCCGCTCCATCGTGGGCCAGCAAATCTCCGTGAAAGCGGCCGATTCGGTGTGGAACCGGCTGCGCGAGCGTTGCCCGGATATTTCGCCCCAAGGACTGCTGCGGCGCCGCGTCACCACGCTGCGCGCCTGCGGGCTGTCCGAGCGCAAGGCCGAATACCTGCGCGATCTCGCCCGGCACTTTGCCGATGGCCATATCGACCTGGCGCACCTGGCCGGGCAGTCCGACGCGGACATCATTGCCCGCCTGACCGACATCCGGGGCATAGGCCGCTGGACAGCGGAGATGTTTTTGATCTTTAATCTGCTCCGGCCGGATGTTTTCCCGGTTGATGATGTGGGTTTGCTCAAGGCGATCAGCCGCCATTACCTGGACGGCGAACCCACGGCGGGTCTGCTGCGCGGTGCCGGCCGGGAAAAAGTGCTGCAGATGGGCGAGGTCTGGGCGCCCTACCGCAGTGTTGCAACGTGGTACCTCTGGCGCAGTCTGGATCCCGTGCCCGTGGAATATTGAAGGACCAAGGCCCCATGGCTACTGGCAAAAATACCTATCTCGATTTCGAGCAACCCATCGCCGATCTGGAAAACAAGATCGAGGAACTGCGCTTCGTGCAGGACGACTCCGCGGTGGATATCTCCGAGGAGATCGCCCGCCTGCAGGTCAAGAGCCAGGGCCTGCTCAAAGACATCTACGCCAAGCTCACGCCCTGGCAGGTCTCGCAGCTGGCGCGCCATCCGCAGCGCCCCTACACGCTCGATTATGTCAACGAGATCTTCACGGATTTCCACGAACTGCACGGCGATCGCTCCTATTCCGATGACCTCTCCATCGTTGGCGGCCTCGCGCGGTTCAATGGCCAGTCCGTGATAGTGCTGGGCCACCAGAAGGGCCGCGACACCAAGGAGCGTGCGCTGCGCAACTTTGGCATGCCCAAGCCCGAGGGTTACCGCAAGGCGCTGCGCCTGATGAAGCTGGCCGAGAAGTTCCACCTGCCGCTGTTCACCTTCATCGACACGCCGGGCGCCTATCCGGGTATCGATGCCGAGGAGCGCGGCCAGTCCGAGGCCATCGGCCACAACCTGTACGCCATGTCGCAACTGCAGGTGCCCATCATTTCCACGATCATCGGCGAGGGCGGCTCCGGTGGTGCGCTGGCCATTGCCGTGGGCGACATGGTGCTGATGCTGCAGTACTCCACGTACTCCGTGATCTCGCCCGAAGGCTGCGCCTCCATCCTGTGGAAGAGCGCCGACCGCGCCAGCGAAGCCGCCGATGCCCTGGCCCTGACGGCCAGCCGCCTCAAGACGCTGGGTTTGGTCGACCGCATCGTCGCCGAACCCGTGGGCGGGGCGCACCGCGATCCCCCGCAGATGGCCGCGCTGCTCAAGCGCGCCCTTACCGACGCCCTGCGGCAGTTCCAGGGCACCAAGGTCAAGGATCTTCTGGCGGCCCGCCATACGCGCCTGATGGGCTATGGCAAGTTCAAGGAAACGTCCGCCGAGGCCTGATCCGGCCGACAGCGCACTGCTGTCGGCGCTCGGGCGGGCCGTGGCGCACGCCCGGCCCGATCCCGCGGGGCTGCTCATCGCCTTCAGCGGTGGGCCCGATTCCACCGTATTGCTCGACCTGGCCTGCCGGCAACGTGACGCCGGTGTGCCCGGATTTGCGCAGCTTTTTGCGGCCCATGTGCACCATGGCCTGCAAGCCGACGCCGACGCCTGGGCCGTGCACTGCGCACGCGTGTGCGCACAGCGGGACATGTCCTGCGAGGTGCTGCACGTAACGGTGGACGCGCGCCGCGGCGTGGAGGACGGCGCACGCACGGCGCGCTACGGCGCCTTGATGCAGGCCGCCCGGCGCATGGGCGCGGGCGCCGTGCTCACCGCCCACCACGCCGACGACCGGCTGGAAACGTTTTTGCTGCAATGGCTGCGCGGCGCCGGCCCGGCAGGACTGGCGGGCATCGCCGGGCAGCGCGACGTCGCGCCCGGTGCGTCCGTGCAAGTGCTGCGCCCGCTGCTGGGTTTTTTCCGCCGCGATGTGGACGAGTACCTGGCGCGCCATGCGCTCGAAGCCGTGCAGGACCCCAGCAACGCCGACCCGCGCTACGCCCGCAATGCGCTGCGCTTGCACGTGCTGCCGGCCCTGGCGCGTATTCGCAGCGGCTACGTCCGCTCGGCGGCGCGCTCGATCGAACTCGTCGCCGAAGCCGCCGAGGTGCTCGAGGAACTGGCCGAGGAGGGCCTGCAGGCGTGCACCGAGGACGCCCCCGAGGGCATGCTGCGCCTGGATTGCCTGGCCCTGCTGCCCGAGGCGCGCCGCGCCCTGGTGCTGCGGGCCTGGCTCGCCGCGCAGGGTGTCCAGGCGCCGTCGCGCGCGCGCCTGGGTGAGGCCCTGGCGCAGGCGCTGGGTGGTGGCGGCGATGGCCGCATGCTCATCCGCATCGGCCGGCGTGAACTGCGGCGCCACGGGCGACTGCTGTTCCTGCGCGTGCCCAGCGCCGCTACGCGCACGCGCGAGGTGCTGCGCTGGAGCGGTGAAACGGAACTCGCCGCGGGCGCCTGGGGCGGCGTGCTGCGCTTTGTGCCCGTCGAGGGCCCGGGTTTTGACCCGGCCTGGCTGCGCGAGCGCCCGCTGGAGCTGCGCGGCCGCACGGGCGGCGAGCGTCTCAAACCCCATGTGGCACGCCCCTCCCGGCGCCTCAAACACCTGTACCAGGAGGCCGGCGTGCCCGAGTTCGAGCGCGCCGCCCTGCCGCTTCTCTGGCGCGACGACCGGCTGATCTTCGTGGCGCGGGTCGGCGCCGATGCCCGGCTGCTCGAATCCGGTCCGGGCCGGGTCCGCATCGAATGGCAGGGTGAAACCCTGCTGCTGCCCGAGGAAGCCCGTTGATCGCCAGAGAGACCGGCGGCGCTTTATACTCGACGGTTTTATCCGGCCCGAAGGCCAGTCCGCGGAGGCCCGGCCCCGGGCAAGCCCGGCCGCCACCGCAGAATCCACAGACACCCCATGGCGCTCATCGTCCACAAATACGGCGGCACGTCCGTCGGCAGCCCCGAGCGCATCCGCAATGTTGCGCGTCGCGTCGCCAAATGGCAGCGTGCCGGCCACAAGGTAGCCGTGGTGGTATCGGCCATGAGCGGCGAGACCAACCGCCTCATCGGCCTGGCCCGCGAAGTGCAAGCCGAGCCCGATGCGCGTGAACTCGATGTGGTGGCCTCGACCGGTGAGCAGGTCACCGTCGGCCTGCTGGCCATGGCCCTCAAGGCCATCGGCGTGAACGCCCGCAGCTACACCGGCCCGCAGGTGCGCGTACTCACCGACAGTGCCTTCACCAAGGCCCGCATCCTCACCATCGACGCCGAACGCCTGCACGCCGACCTGGACGCCGGCACCGTCGTCGTGGTAGCGGGCTTCCAGGGCGAGGACCGCGACGGCAATATCACGACCCTGGGCCGTGGCGGTTCGGATACCTCTGCCGTGGCGCTGGCAGCCGCCCTAAAGGCCGAGGAATGCCTCATCTACACCGACGTCGACGGCGTCTACACCACCGACCCGCGCATCGTTGCCGAGGCGCGCAGGCTGCACACCATCACCTTCGAGGAAATGCTGGAGATGGCCAGCCTGGGCTCCAAGGTGCTGCAGATCCGTTCGGTGGAATTTGCCGGCAAGTACCGGGTGCGACTGCGCGTGCTCTCCAGCCTCACGGACCCCGATATGCCGCTTGAAGAAGAAGCCGCATCCGGCACCCTCATCACTTTCGAGGAAGACCCTACCATGGAACAGGCCGCCATATCCGGCATTGCCTTCACCCGCGACGAGGCCAAGATCACCCTGTCGGCCGTGCCCGACCGCCCCGGCATGGCCTACCAGATCCTGGGCCCCATTGCCGACGCCAATATCGACGTCGACATGATCATCCAGAACAACAGCGTGGGTGGCCTCACGGACTTCTCGTTCACGGTGAACCGCAGCGAGTACGCCAAGGCCATGGACGTGCTCAACGAGAAGGTCAAGGCGCACATCGGCGCCGGCAACGTGGTGGGCGACGCCCGCATCTGCAAGGTGTCCGTGGTCGGCATCGGCATGCGCTCGCACGTGGGCATTGCCAGCATCATGTTCCGCACGCTGTCGGAGGAAGGCATCAACATCCAGATGATCTCCACCAGCGAGATCAAGATCTCCTGCATCGTCGAGGACAAGTACATGGAACTGGCCGTGAGCTCCCTGCACAAGGCTTTTGGCCTGGAGCAGGCGCCGGCGAAGTAGGGCAGAGTTTGGGGATTTCGCTCTTGCGTTGACCCGGATACGGGCAGGCTCTACACTGCCGGGCCTTGTTGGAAAAGGGCGTAATGTTGTTGTGCCCCCCTGTGGGGCAAGACCTTTAACGGCGCTGCCTTTGGCGCCCCGGGACAGCAAAAGTCCCGAATGTGACCGGCGAGAAAATCCCGGAGACGTGGCCGAGTGGTCGAAGGCACTCCCCTGCTAAGGGAGCATGCGGGCAAAAACTCGCATCGAGAGTTCGAATCTCTCCGTCTCCGCCAGCCTTCGAATTTGCGACTACCGGCGCGGCCAGCCGTGGCTGCGCAGCAGCGAAGGCTGCCCGTTCATCGTGTGGATTTCACGGCCGTTCAGCGGCGCGTTGCGGATCGCTCAAGGTTCGACGCCCACCGCTGCAACATAGGCCGCCCACGCAGGAACGCGCGGTAGGCGCATTCCATGACCCACGCGGCCCCCGGAAGGCGGCCGGCCAGTGCCAGCCAGCGCCAGCCGGGCAGGGCGCTCCACAGCGCCAGGAAGGCATTCGCGCCGCTCAGCAGTTGCCCGTCGCTCGTGCGTACGTGAAAGCGCGCCATGAGCTGTTCGCGCGTCGTCCCCGGCGGTAGTGGCTCTCCCGCGCTGCTGATGTCGGTGTAACACAGCGGTGTGTTAGATCGCAAACCGCGATAGACACCAATTTCCCGGCGGCACAAAGGGCAAGCGCCATCGTAGAGAACGGTCAGCGCTGCCGCCGGGGGAGCAGCGGGTGACGGCGGTTCGCTCGGTGGCACGATCACGGGTTGGTTCATCGCGGTTGCACCCGTGGCCGTGCCGGGGAGAAGCGATGACTTAGGCCTTCTTGGCCCAAGCGCTGCACCAGCCCGTGCTCATGACCAGCTTGCCGCCGTAAATCGGGCAGGGACCGCTGGCATCGCCGGCCTTGCCTTGGTACAGCGCGCAGGTTCCGCACTTCTGGCCAGCGGCATATTTCGTGTATTTCTTTGCGTTGGCGCGGGTCGCATCGGTGACATAGCCAAGCGCGACCGCCTGTGTGTCTTTCTCGCTTACGGCGCCTTGCGCTTGCGCACGTGTGGCAATAGCGGTGCCGGACGCGGCCAACAGCATCAGGAAAACACGGCGTGGGACGGGACGATCCATGAGGAGAACTCCAGGTTAGGGTTTAAAAAAGCGTAGTCATCGTTGACAGCAGCACCGGCTCTACTCCACGGCTTTTGTTAGCGCATTCACTATCAAGGAGCATACAACATATCGGTGCAAAATGAGGTCAAAACGGATTTATTTGCAAATTTAACTTATAATCCGAGTCAAAAGGAGGTCATTTTTCCTCTTCTCAAAAGGAATGCCTGTTCATGGCCGGCGAAATCCGCGACACCCACGCTCCCGTCCAGAGCGTTTCCGGCTATCGCAGTGGTGCCGTCGCCCGCATGCTGCGGATGCCGGTGGCCACCCTGCGCGTCTGGGAACGCCGGTACGCCGTGACGCAACCGGCCCTTTCGCCGGGCGGCCAACGCCTGTATTCGAACGAGGATGTGCGGCGCCTGACTCTGCTCAAACAGCTTACCGAGATGGGTCACGCAATCGGCAGCCTGGCGCGGCTCGACATGGCACAGTTGCAGAAGGTCGCGTCGATGCACGCGGGCGCCCTCGTTGCCACCAAGACTGGGGACCATAATCCGCGCACGACTGCAGTACCGGAGCGGGCGTGGCGGCTCGCGGTGATCGGCACCACCCTGGGTGCCCGGCTTCAGCGGCCGGACTTCATGCGCCGTCTGGGCCGATCCGTCGTGGTGCTGGGCCCGTTTGACAGCGCTGCCCAGGCCGCCGCGGCGCTGCGTCCATCTTCTGCGGACGCGGTGCTCATCCAGGAACCCAATTTGCTCGAGGGCTGGCACGAATCCTTCGTTGCCGTAGCCCCGGTACTCGCTGCGTTGCCCACAGCCGTTTTTTACCGATTCAGCGCGGAACCCGTATGCGACGCATTGGCGGACGTCGGTATTTGCCTGCTACGCGAGCCACAACCCGATGCCGTATTGGCTCAATGGATCTCGCGTTGGGCCGGGGCGGCTGGTGCAAGCGCGACGGGCACCGCAGCGGCGCACGAACCCACGTCGCCGCGTCGCTGGACTGACCTGGCCCTCGCCGATTTCGCACGCGTATCCTCGACCATTGCCTGTGAATGTCCGCGCCACGTTGCCGAATTGCTGCTGCAACTGACGCAGTTCGAGGAATACAGCGCGTCCTGCGAGAACCGCAACGCGCAAGACGCTGAACTGCACTCCTACCTCCGGCAGGTGGCGGCCGCATCGCGCGCCCGCTTCGAGTCAGCGCTGGAGTACGTGGCGATGTACGAAGGGCTGATCCTGCCGCCGTGATATCGGCACCGTTGCGCAGCCGTTCGAATTCTTGCGTAATCAGAACGCGCCAGCAGCGCCGGGATAGACAACAGGTGATTCATAACCGTCGGCGGATACCGAACTGACCCCGAAGAACCAGTCATCAATGACAATCGACTTGAGCACGGTGCTGTTTTCGCCTTCAGCGCCACGAAGGGTGCGGTTGAACTGCCAACGTGGTTCCGTGGTGTCGCGCCACCAAATGCGGTAGGAAGCCGCGCCGGGTACGCTTGACCAGAAAACCGTGGTGTCGGGTGAGACCGCTCCGGATATCTTGACGTGGCTGGGAGGAGCGGGCGCATTGGCCAGGGCCGCCAAGGTCACCAGGTTGAGGCGGGTGACTTGCGCCAGATAAGGAAAATCCACCCCCTCGATGGTGTCGCCATAGGCAATGCCATCCTGGGTCCGAACGTCCTGATGCTGGCGCGTGTAGTTCTCATGGCCTTCGGTTACGCGTACCGCCGGGAACCCCAGCGCAAGGAGCTCCACCTGGTCGCCGCCGCGGCCGAAACGATCCGTACGGTAGACGTGGCGGACACGTAGGTTGGGGACATAGGCGTCGGCCATGTTCTGCATGAAGCGGGCGATGTTGCGGGACGGGGAATCGACTTCACCGCCGTTGTAGCGCCGGACCTGCGCCTGTTCGGGTGTTTCCACCGACTTCGTGCCTTCGGAAAAAACCCGCACGGTGCTGTTGTCCACGACGCCGTCCAGGCCCTGGATATTGCCGATGATGTCGTTGTTGAGATCGGCTTCCACCTGCCAACCCTGGGACTTCGCGTATTCGGCCAGAACCTTGCCGCCATAGAGTCCCTGCTCCTCGCCCGTAAGCACGCCGTACACCAGTGTGGCGCGAAACGGGTAGCGCGACAGGACGCGCGCAGCCTCGATAACAGCCGCCACGCCCGAGCCGTCATCGTTGGCCCCGGGCGCGGCGCCAACCGCATCCTGGTCGTTGCTGTTGCGCGAGTCCAGGTGCCCGGTGATGAGGATGACACGGTTAGGATCACCGGTTCCGCGCTGGATGGCGACAACATCCATGACTTCCGTCGGCTCGTGAATGCGCTCGCCCGTGAATACCTTGGAGGGGGTAACGACCTCCAGGCAATGCTGGCAATCCGCGGAAATTTCGGCAAAGCGGGCGATGGCCCAGCGCCGGGCGGCGCCTACACCGTGCACATCCGACCGGGTGTCGGATATGGTGCTGCGCGTTCCAAACGAAACCAGACGGCTGATGGTGTTCTTGAGTTCGTTCGCCCGTACGTCGGCCGCGATCTGGTGCAACAGTGGCTGCTCCGCCGGCGCAGCCGGGCGCTCTGCGGCCCGCGCGGGACAAAGGACAAGTTCCAACGACAGTGCAACAACAACGAAAGGGAAACTACGCGCAGGCATTTTTTTACTCCGTGGAAATGCTATCGCGAGACCGCTGCCAAACTGTGCAGAGTACGGCACATCCTGGATCACTGCACTTCCCGGCAGGGTTGCTGCCGGGAAGCATGCGGCATATCACCTCAGTACATACGAAATCCGCGTGTAAAGGAACCTGCCGCGCGGATCGCCATAGCTCAAGTCGTAGCCGCCGATGAAGTTATTCGCGCTCGCAGCATAGTTGGCATACGGTGGGTCCTCATTGAAGATGTTCTTTGCACCCAAGGTGAAGCGGAACGATTTCCATCCGGAATAGGACGCCTGAAGATCGTAAGTCTGGTACGCATTGACGTCGCGCGCCACTTGGGTAATGCTCGACGGAACATCGTTGTACCCCTTCTGGTAGTTCTGGGTCACCGAGAAGGCAAGGGGACCCTTCTCGTAGACTACCGATGTCGTATACCGCCACCGCGATAGGACTCCGCCACCGACAGTGAGGCCGCTATCGAGCTGCTGGCTATAACTGCCATCGGGGTTCTGGCTTTCGTACCGGGCAAAATACGTACCATTGGAAAGCAGGGTCACCCGCCCCGCCCGTCCGAGCGGAATGGCCGACTTGAAATCAAGATCCAGGCCGCTAAGCGCAACCTTGAAAAGATTGGCGTTGGCCTGGTTGATTGAAACGATCTGGCCGTTTGCATCGCGGGTTACGAAGCCTGCAAATTGGGCAGCAGTCTGCGCATTTTGCAAAATGGTGGCGTAGCTCAGGCCGCCGTCGACGATCTGATCCTTCAGGAAAATCCAAAAATAGTCTGCGCTGATACTCGTACCCTTTACCGGTTCAACGACCAATCCGAGCGTGTACGACTTCGATTTTTCGGGCTTCAGGTTGGGATTGCCGCCCGTCACCGTCGTGAACTGGAAGCTGCATGCTGGATTATTGGCGTTGAATACCGGACATTGCACGGGGTCGCGCGTGCCGTTGGAGGTCACGCTGGTTGCCTGTGCAGCGTATAAATCAGTCAGAGAAGGCGCGCGAAAGCCCGTTCCAGCCGAGGCACGAACCAGCACGTGTTGCTCGGGTTGCCAACGCAAGGACGCCTTCGGGTTGACGGTGCGGCCCACGCCCTGGTAATTGTCAAAACGCACCGCCGCGTCGGCTTCCAGATTCTTCAGCACATTGGCGTCGAGTTCGGCGAAGGCCGACTCGACGCTGCGCGAGCTCGACTGTGGCAACTGGTTGCCGCCCTGGCCCGTGACGTCCCCCGTTTGAATGGCGCTCGCCGGGTTGAATTCAAATGCCTCGCGCCGCAGCTCGGCGCCAACAGCGAAATTGACGGGCCCGGAGGGCAGCATCCCGATCTCCCGGTTCGCTTTGGCACCCAAGCTGGTAATCGATGTTTTCGTCGCAAAATCCTGGCCGGTGAATTCATCGGACTTTGCCGCGGCCAAGGCCGCTGGATCGCTGGTTGGACCAAACGGGTTGATCGTTCCGCTATCGAGCAGCGGCATGATCTTCGAATACAACGCAAAGCCCGACAGAAGATCTTCCGTGACCTTGACCTCGCTGTACAGCAGCGACGCGTCGTACTCCCAACCACCTCGAGAGCCCTTGACGCCGCCTACCAGACGGGTGGTGTCCGCCTTGTCCTCGGTCAGTCTCTCACCATTGGCAAAGTCACGGTAAATCAAGTTGAGTGGCTGGCCGTTGATGCCGTTGGCGATGGCGAATGCCGTGGGGTAGTAAGGGCTGGACGGCGGCAGCAGAAAAGCCGCAGAACCCGGGCCAATAGCCGATAGCTCAATGTCAAAGGCTGGCTGCCACGGTCCATCTGTCCTGGGATAGTCTGGTCGTTAATTTTGCTGACCTTGAAAAGCTTCTGGTCCAGACCAATCGTGGCGAAGGTCTTGCGCCCACCCTTGGGCGGAAAATAATGGCTGTAGTTAATGCCATAAGTTTCTCCAGCACCCGTGCTGCTGAAGGTGCCAAAGTTGCCGACCACGTCGGAGTTGGTGTAACTG
>CAIQGU010000093.1 GCA_903871435.1 uncultured Burkholderiales bacterium
CGGCGTGAAAGCACCAACGTCGCGGCATGGAAGAGGTTTCGCCACGCGCTGGCCACGTGGCTTCTGCGACCAGCAATACCATAGTGACCAGCACTTCGATCAGGGTGATGCCGCGGGCGTGTTGGCGCAGGGCATGCGGGTAGGTGCTCATGGAATTTTCCGTTGTCAAAGTACGCGGGGCGGCGTGCAGGACGCAATGGCTGCGCCCGTGTCGAGGATGGGGATGCCGGCATTGGCGCCGCTCGTGGCAATGTGCGCGATGCTGGCCCGACCCGACGGCGACACGATCACGGCCCGCGATTTACCGGCCACCGTGGTGCCGTCAGCGCAGATGACCCACACGAGCGTAGGGGGCGGGTTGGCCGCGCCCACGACGAGTCGGCCCATGGCGTCGAAGGAAACGGGGCTGACGAAATTGCTCGTCACCGTCACCTGACCGGGAACCGCGATGGGTGCCTGCAGGTTGGTGGTGGTGGTGGTGCCCGTGGCGACGGGCGTTGTTTGACGGGTAGTGGCCCAGCCACCCTTCCAGTCGACGCCGGCACCCGCCAGATTGAACACCTGCACCACCTGCCCCACGTCGGAGGTGGAGGGCGTTCGCACCGCCTCACTGCGCGCCGTGGCCAATGCCGCCAGCAACTGGTTGCTCACCGTGTCGAGCTGATTGGCCTGGATGGACGCCTGCAGCGAGGGCACGGCGATCACCGCCAGGACGGCGGCGATGGACACCACTACCATCAGTTCAACGAGTGTGAAGCCACGCTCGCGGGGAGTGCCGGTACCAAAATGCACGGGGTCTCCTGGGGATTGCTGCGCAGCAAAGGGGCCTGCACGGGAGCTGGACCGGTATCGCGCCGGAACTACAGCGCGCAACGACCTTGCCAAGCGGGTGGCCATTATTTCAATCCAGGCAAATTGCGCCAGTCACGTATCGATCCTCCGGCGGGTGGCAGCAGACGAACGGAAGGACGCTGTTGCAGGCGATAGCAATGCTGCCCTTGCGTACCGCGTGTTTACGGTATGTTGCGCACCCTGCGCTTGCGCACCAGCGCCGCGATCAGATCGATTGCGGATCCACCTCGATCGCCCAGCGCAGCACTCCGCGATTGCCCATGTCGCGCAACAGGGGCAGCCAGACGTTGAGGAAGGCATGCAGATCGGCGCGGCGCGGGGCCTCGACCAGCAACTGGCCGCGCGATTCACTGGCCAGGCGCGCCAGCGGCATGGGCACAGCATCGAACACCGTCACCGCCGACGACTGCGGCAGTCCTTCGTGCAGCTCGCGGCAGCGCCGCAGGAAATCGATGGCCTGCTCCAGCGTGCGTGCCGCAGCCGTCAGCAGGGCTTGATGAACAAAGGGCGGCATGCGGGCCGCGCGCCGTTCCTCGATCTGCTCCTGCGCAAAGGCCTCGAAGCTTTGACGCGCCAGCGCGCCAAACAAGGGGTGGTGCGGATAGCGGGTCTGGATGAGCACACGGCTGGCCTGGCCGGCCCGGCCGGCGCGACCAGCCACTTGCATCAGCACGGCAAACAGCCGCTCGGGCGCGCGAAAATCGGCCGCCACCAGTTGCGCGTCGGCATTGAGCACGCCCACCGTCGTGACGCCGCGAAAATCATGGCCCTTGGTAATCATCTGGGTGCCGACGAGGATATCCACGTCACCCGCATGCACCGCATCGAAGGCGGCGCCGGCGCGGTTGGCGCCGCGGGCACCCTGTGTATTGTCGCGGTCGATGCGCGCGATACGCGCCTGGGGCCAGAGTTTGCGCAGCGTCTCTTCCACGCGCTGCGTGCCCTGCCCCACCCCCTGCAAGTCCTGGTTGCCGCAGTCCGGACACGCGGCGGGCACGCGCGCGGTCCAGCCGCAGTGGTGGCAGCGCAGTGCGGCGCCCACCTTGTGATAGGCCGCGAACGTGTCGCAGTTGGGGCATTTGGACAGCCATTCACACGCGCCACACCGCAACACGGGCGCGAAGCCGCGGCGGTTGATGAACACCAAGGCCTGCTCGCCGCGCGCCAGGGTCTGCTCCAGCGCCTCGCGCAGCGGCTCGGCAAGGCCGTTGTCGGCCGGGTCGCGCTGCAGATCGATGGTTTCCATGACCGGTTCGCGGGTGCCGCCGCTGGCGCGCTGCGCCAACTGGAGCAGGCGATAGCGCCCTGCCTGGGCGAGCTGCCAGGTTTCCAGGGAGGGGGTGGCCGATCCCAGCACAATGGGGATGCCCTCGAGCTGGCCGCGCTTGACCGCCAGATCGCGCGCGGAGAAGGGGACGCCGCCGTGGGCCTTGAACGACGCGTCGTGCTCTTCGTCCACCACGATGAGGCGCAGGCAGGGCAAGGAGGCAAAGACAGCCGTGCGCGTGCCCAGAATGATCTGCGCGCGGCCGTTGTGCGCTTCCAGCCACGCGGCAGCGCGCTCAGCGGGGCTGAGGCTGCTGTGCAGACTGACGACGCGATGCGCCGGGAAGCGGGCGCTCAGGCGCGCGTGCAATTGTGGCGTGAGATTGATTTCGGGCACCAGCAGCAGGACCTGGGGACCCGGCGCGGCGCCCGGCGATTCAGGGTCCGACAGGCCGGGCGTGGTATCCGGCACGGTGGCCGGCGCGGCGTCCCGCGGCATATCCGGCGCAGCCTCTGCATGCGGCTGCGTGGCGAGGACCCGTGCGATCGCGCCCAGGTACACCTCGGTTTTGCCGCTGCCCGTAACGCCAAACAGCAGGAACGGCGCAAATCCTTGCGAGGCGGCGATGGCATCGATGGCGGTCTGCTGTTCGTCCCGCAGCAAAGGCGCGGCTTCGGCACTGGGCGGCGCCGCGGGCACGGGCGCCGGATCAAGGTCAACGGGGGTGGACCGCCGGCGCGTGCCTTTTGCGCTGGGAACCCTGCGCAAAGCCGGCGGTAGCACGGGAAGCGCCAGTTCGCCCCAGGGAAAGTGGTAGTAGTCAGCCGCGAAGCGGCACAGCTCGAGCCAGCGGGGACTGAGGCGCAATCCACCCACCGGCGCGCCCAGTTCGCGCAAGCGCGACTCGGCTACCGCCGTGCAATCCGAGTTGCCCACCACAATGCCGATGTGCCGGCGCCGGCCCACCGGCACGACCACCAGTGCGCCGATCGCTGCGGTGGTGCCTGCGGGTATCCGATAGTCCAGCGGCTGCGGCATCGGCACGTCGACAATGACCTGTGCGTAGCGCGCGGCGGGCAGTTCGGGCTGTGACATCGCGTAGAACTTCAGAGTTGCTGGGTAAGTTGTTCATTTCGCTAGGGTCTTGTAGGAAAGCTGTGCACCCGACCTCAGCCTGTGGATAACTATGTGGAGAACTCGTGCGGAAACGCGCTAAGTCCCCGTAAGGTCGGGAAATTGGCTGGAATCGCAGAACGCTCCGTTTTTGAAAACATTAAATAATTCATGTGGTTACGTGATTAATCACAATCCATGACCAACGATGTCACGGAAAACCGCATGAATCGGGGCGCCCGGCGTTTTTGTGCATAAGTCAAGTACCGGGAGCCGGGGCAGGTAAAAAAAACCGGAGCCGCGCGGCGCAAGCGCGCAGGCCCCAACTTGTGTGTACCCACTGACTATGAAAGGC
>CAIQGU010000094.1 GCA_903871435.1 uncultured Burkholderiales bacterium
CCACGCGCTAAACCCATCTCGACCGCACCTTGCTGTACCGCATCGACCACGCCGAATGCGGGGGTGATCTCGCCCGCTGCATGCACGGAAATCTGGAACCGGCCCTCGCTCATCAACGCCACCTGCCGGGCAAAGACCTCCGCGCTGCCAAACACGGTGTCGAGGTTCTTGGGAAAGCTCGATACGAGGCGCCAGCGGACGGCGGGTTCGGCGGCTGTTGCCTTGGTCGTAAGCGCGGCGGTCCCGGCGGCGACGCCGGCGGCGCCGGCACGTGAAAGAAACGATCTGCGTTGCATGGTGGATCTCCGAATGCGCGGGCGCGGCACAAAATGACAAGAGCAAGCCGTCAAGAGCGCTGACCCGCAGTCTGTGACCGCATTTGCACTGCAGCGTGCAGTACAGCGTTCAGCGCATCGAGCGGTAGGGCGTGCGACGCAGATTGCGACGTAGATTGCGACGCAGTTTGCAACGCAGCCTGCAGTCGCGCCGCCCGGATTATGCCGTGGACGCCGGCTAGGCAGCCGTCACACGCACGGCAACGCGCAACTGGTGCTCGCCCCCGCCCTGGACCACACCGCGCAAGGGCGCAACGTCGCCGTAATCGCGGCCCACCGCCAGGCGGACGTGGCCGGTCCCCGGTACAAGGTCATTGGTCGGATCGAGCTCAACCCAGCCAAACCGGGGGCAATAGACCGATACCCAGGCGTGTGACGCGTCCGCGCCCACCAGGGGGGCAGCGGCGTCATCCACCCGATCGCCATCCGGCGCGGGCAAGTGACTGCCCTCTGGCACGTCCCCACCCCCAGCAACCGTAGGGGCGGCAGATACGTCAGGCTCGCGCTTTTGCGCCGGTGCCGGATGGGTAAACAGGTATCCGCTGACATATCGCGCCGGCAGGCCGAGCGCGCGCAGCCCCCCGATCATCACGTGGGTGAAATCCTGGCAAACCCCGGCACGCGCCGCAAAAGCCTCGCGCACGGGCGTGGCCACGTCGGTGCTGCCCGCGTCATAACGAAAATCATTGTGGATGCGACGCATGAGATCGAGCGCGCCCGCCAGCACGGTCTGGCGTGGGCCAAAGGACCCCTGGGCGTAGTCACGCAGGTCGGTATCGTAGGGAACGAACGCCGAACTGAACACGAATTCCGTTGCGGGCGCATAGGGCGCACCCGCCACGTAACGCAGCGCATCGCGCACGCTCTCCCAGGCGGGACTCTGCCGTGCATCGAGTCCGTGGTGCAGCGGCGCCACGCGCACGCGGCTGCGGGTCTGCACACGCAGGCCCTCATGAGCGACATTCAGGGCAAAGTAGGTGCGCTCATTGCCGAAAGTATCGGTGCCCGTGTGGCGCAGCGTGGGCGGCGGATCGATCTCCAGCGAAAATTCCTCAAGGCGCTGACCGGGTCCCGAGAGCGGCGTGAGATGCGCCAGGTGCTGGGCGAAGGCCACCTGGGTTGAATACGTGTACTCGGTATCGTGTTCGACAATGAAGGCGCGGCTGTCCGGGGGCGGGGCCGACGCGGCCGGTCTGGCCACCTGCGATTGGGATTGGTTGGAGGATCCGGTCATCGCGCCGCGCCTCTCATGCGATCTGGCTGCGCAAGGGCTCGGAATGGCTGAAATAGCGCAGGCCGATACGGTTGGAGAGCTCGCGTCCGGAGCGGATCAGGCGCGTGGTGAGCGCCATCACTTCCGTGAATCCGCCGTCGGCATCACGCGCGCAAAGCGCAGCGAGCTGGCTCTCGCGCGACTGGCGAAAACCCGCCGCCTCCGGCCAGTCCAAGGTGTGACCCGTGGCCACGGTCAGCTCGTGCAATTCGCGATCGATGAGGTCGACGGCACAATGCAGGGAGCGCGGATTGGCAAGCTCGAGAACCAGCAGGTCCACCAGCGCCGCCACCGCGCGCTGGCCCTGGTAGCGCGAACGGTAGGTGATGGTGCTGTTGAACAACGACAGCACAAGGTCGAATCCGGCTTCGTGCAGCACCGCGCGGCTGGAGAAAAACGCGTGCAACACTTCGCTCATGGCGATCAGGCGCTCGATCTGCCGGCCTATGGTCAGCAGCCGCCAGCCATCATCGCGCGTCATGCCGTCGGTCTGTGCCCCGGTGATGGCCCCGAGACCTGCCACCAGCGTGCTCATGGCCGCTTGCGCATGGTAGACGGGCACGCCGGGGTCGGCCTCGGCTTCATGCGCCGGCTCTGTATCTCGGGTGGCGCTGGCCGCCTGCGGCGCGTGGTCCGGCGCTGCCGGCGCAGGCGCCGCGGCGCCGCCCGCTTCTGCCGCGCGGCCCGGAGCGCCATGGCGCATGGCGGCGGTGAACCGATCGACCGTGGCGGTGATCTGGTGCCAGTGTTCGAACGCGAGGCGATCACGGATCTGCGCCGCGGTACTGGCAAGGCCCGCCAGGTCAAAGGCGACACTGCTGGCGCGTTCGTCGCGCAGACCGGCCAGCAGGGTACGTTCGAAGACCCGCAAGCCCTGGGCCGGCCCGGGAGCCCCGGGCGGCACCAGACCCAAGGTGAGCGCCGTCCGACCGATAGCCTCGAGGACGCCCTCAGGCAGCATCAGCGCATTGCGCAGGTTGCCCAGAATGATCTGTGCGGCACGCACGGCGTTTTCGGCGCGTTCGGTGTAGCGACCCAGCCAGAAGAGATTCTCGGCGGCGCGGCTGGTGACGATACGGTGGCGGAAAACCACTTCGTCCACGCGCAGCTGGTTGGGCAGCATGGAGAAAGGATCGACCTCCTCGCCCGTCATCACCCAGGTGTCGGCGCTGCTGCCGCCGCGCTGCATGGATACTTCATCCTGCAGATCGGCGATGCGCGTCAGGCCGCCCGGCATGGCGTGCCAGCCACCGCTGCCGTCGGCAATGGCGTACACGCGCAAGACGGCCGATCGGGGCAGCAGCGCGTGGCGGCTCCAGCACGGCGTCTTGGAATACGGCAGGTACGACTGGATGGTGTATAGATCGGGCCGCTGCTCGATTTCGGCGCGCACATCCGCAATGGCGAGCAGACCGGTGCCGCGGGCCGCTACCGGCGCCTCGAAGGATGCGCCGCGATAGGTGGCGCGCACGCGCGCAGTCTTGAGCGACGCGAACGCGCGTTCGCGTGCCGCCGGCTCGCCGCACCACCAGCTGTCCCGCGGCGGCAGCTTCAGTTCCTGGTCGAGCAGGCGCCGCGCAATGGCCGGCAAAAAGCCGTGGATAGCGGGCGACTCAAGAAACGCCGTTCCGAGCGCGTTGGCGATCAGCACATTGCCGCAACGGATGGCCTGGATGAGGCCGGGGACGCCCAGCGCCGAATCCGGGCGCAATTCCAGGGGATCGCAAAAAAGGTCGTCGAGGCGGCGGATCACGGCGTGCACGCGCTCCAGGCCGTGCAGGGTCTTGAGGTACAGCCGGTCATCCCGCACGGTGAGATCATCGCCCTCCACCAGGGGCACGCCCAGATAGTGCGCGAGGTAGGCCTGCTCAAAATACGTCTCGTTGTAGCGGCCCGGCGTGAGCAGGACGATGCGCGGTGGGCGCGAGCCCTCGCCCGGATCGCGGGGCGCATGGCGGATGAGCGATTCGAGCAGGCGCCGGTAGCTGGCCGCCAGGCGCTGCACCCGCATCGGGCCAAAGTTTTCACCAAAGAGCCGCGAGACGATGACGCGGTTTTCGAGGGCATAGCCCAGACCCGACGGCGCCTGGGTGCGATGCCCCAGCACCCACCAGCGGCCATCGGGCCCGCGCGCGAGGTCAAACGCCACGACATGCAGGAAGATGCCCCCCGGCGGACGCACGCCGTCCAGGGACCGCAGGTAGCCGGGGCTGCCCAGCACCAGCGCCGGCGGCAGCAGGCCTTCGGCTATGAGCCGCTTGGGGCCATACACGTCGTCCATGATGGCCGACAAAACGGCGGCACGCTGCACCACGGCCGCCTCGATGATCTTCCAGTCGTCCGCCTGCACGAGGAACGGCAGCAGGTCCAGGGACCAGCGCCGCGGCGCGCCCTGCTCATCACTGTAAACGTTGTAGGTGACGCCGTGCTCGCGCACCTGGCGCTTGAGCAGATCATCGCGCCGCTGCAGATCCTGCAGCCCCGCGGCCCCCAGGCCGCCAAAGAAGGCGGCCCAGGCCGGCCGCATGGCGCCGTCCGGACCCAGCAGCTCGTCGTAGTGCCCGGCCGCGCCCCGGACGGCAAGCCGTAGCGCGGCGCTGGCGCTATCGGCGTTGTCGTCGAACTGGAAGAGGGTTTGCGACACGGGGATCCGGGGCCAATGCGGGTGCCGTCATCATCGCCGAAATCATCGGCGAAATCATCCACGCAATCATCAACGCAATCATCGACGCATATCCAGCGTAAAGGGGAACTCCAGGCTGCGCTCGGCCGGCGCCAGTTCCACCCGCCCCGGCGTGTGGCCCATGCGGTAGAAACGGCCCAGGCGGCGCGCCTCGGCCTCGAACGCATTGATGGGGAAAGTATCGTAATTGCGCCCGCCCGGATGCGCCACGTGGTAGGTGCAGCCGCCCAGCGACCGGTTCATCCAGGTATCGACCAGATCGAAGGTGAGGGGCGCGTGCACGCCGATGGTGGGATGCAGCGCGGAGTCCGGACGCCAGGCCCGGTAACGCACACCGGCCACGTATTCGCCGGCACGGCCGGTGGGCTGCAGGGTGATCGCCCGGCCGTTGACGGCCACCACATGGCGGTTGTCGTTGAGTCCGGTGACCCGCACCTCCAGACGCTCCAGGGAGGAGTCCACGTAGCGCACCGTGCCGCCCGTAGCGCCCTCCTCGCCCATGACGTGCCAGGGTTCCAGAGCGCCACGCAGGGACAGCTCCACCCCGCGAGCGGCGACTTCGCCATAGAGCGGGAAGCGGAACTCCCAATGCGGCGCAAACCAGCTGCGGTCGAAGCGGTAGCCCGCCGCGGC
>CAIQGU010000095.1 GCA_903871435.1 uncultured Burkholderiales bacterium
CGCCTTGCGGCGCAACACCGCGTTGATGCGTGCGAGCAGCTCGCGGGGGTTGAAGGGCTTGGCGAGATAATCGTCGGCACCCATTTCCAGGCCGACGATGCGGTCGACATCGCCGCCCTTGGCCGTGAGCATGATGACGGGCGTGAGGTCATTGGCCGCGCGCAGGCGCCGCAACACCGACAGGCCATCTTCGCCCGGCATCATGAGGTCGAGGATCAGCACATCGAAGCGCTCGCGCAGCCACAGCTTGTTCATCGCCTGCGGTGATTCCGCGGCGAACACCGAGAAGCCGTTGTCGCTCAAATAGCGCCGCAGCAGGTCGCGCAGGCGCTGGTCGTCGTCGACGACGAGTATCTTTTGTGGCGTGGCCTTGGTCATGAAAAATCTCCTGGGAAAGCCGCACGCTGCGGGCAGCCGCGCTCCTCGCCCATCGAGTGCGGCCCGATTGCCCTCGCCGGTGCGACGGCACATGAGCCGATTTAGCCCAAGATGGTACTTTTTCGGCCGGCGTGTCACCCGCACGCGCACAAAGTGTTACAGAATTTAGGCCTGCCGTGCAGCCCAATTGGGGGAAGTGCAATAGCGGCGGGGCCCTACCTTGCCTAACATGTCGGCATGGGGCCGCGGGGGAATCCGGGGTCCGCTGCTGCTGCCGGTCCTCCTTTGGCTTTTGCAGCAAAAGTTCACCAAGGCCCGATCTATGAAACGCCTGCTTCCGCTTTGCACGCTTGCCGCCGGGCTCTACGGCGGCCTGCTCGCAGTTGCTGCGGCGCAGGCACTGCCACCACCACCACCGCTGCCCCCTGCGTATGTCGCGCCGGGTTCACCGCAATATTCCCGCGACGGCAATCCGGACAACCGCCGTGGCACATGGCGCAATCTGCCGCCGGAGCAGCGCGAGGCGATACGGCGGCTCAGCGAACAGGAGCGGCAGGCGCTGGCGAGCCGTGGCACCAACCGCAGCGGCGAAGCCGCTCCGCCCGGCGGCCGCCTGTCCTTGGAAGAGCGGCGCCAGCTGCGTGCGCAGATCCGCGAGGAGCACGAGCGCCGTGGCCCGCGTTCCGGCGGTGGCAAACGGCCCTGACAGCACCGCAGTGACCACGCTCTTCGTCATCGATACAGCGGCTGATTTCTGCTCGCTGGCATTGGTCCTTGGCGGCGATCTGCATATCGCCCGCAGCCCCGCCGGGCACAACCACATCGAGCACGTGATGCCGATGATAGAAGCGCTGTTCGCCCGGCAGGGCATACGGCCCGATCAGTGCGATGCTTTTGCCTACGCCAGCGGTCCTGGCTCGTTCACCGGGCTCCGCGTTGCCTGCACGGTAGTCCAGGGCCTGGCGCTGGGTTCCGGCCGGCCGGTAATTGCGGTCGGCAATCTGCTGGCGCTTGCAGCCGGTGCGGTGGCGCCCGATACCGGTCTCGCCAACGCACAGCAGCGCGTGCTGGCAGCGGTGGACGCCCGCATGCAGCAGGCCTATGTGGCCGTCCATGAAGGCGCGGGCACGCGGTGGCGCACCCTCCTGCCGTCCACGCTGGTCGCCGTGGAGGAGCTGCCGGCTCTTGCCGGCCGATGGCAACCGGACGTCTGTTCCGGCAATGGCGCGTGGCTCAGCAAGTGCCTCGCCGGTGCCGACGCCGCGCTCGTGCAACGCGTACGCGACACGCAGGTCGATCCTGCCGTGCTCGCGCGGCTTGCCCTTGACCGCCTGGCGAGCGGCGAGGTGCTGGACCCCGCGTCGGCAGTGCCCGACTACGTGCGCCACGATGTCGCCCGCACCGTCGCACAGCGCAGCGCCGCGCGGCAGGCAGTCAAGCCATGAGCGCACAGGTCCAGGCCAGTCCCGGGCATTTCGTGCCGCTGACCCGCGAGCGTATTCCGGAATTGATGGTTCTAGAGCGGCAGATCTATCCCTTTCCCTGGACCGCCGGAAACTTCGAAGATGCGCTGCGCAGCGGCTACAGCGCCTGGACCATGCTGTCGGATACCGATGCCATGATCGCCTATGCGGTTGCCATGCTGGCGGTGGATGAAGCGCATCTGCTCAACCTCGCGGTAGCCCCGAACTGGCAGCGCCAGGGATATGGCTGGCGCATGCTCCACTGGATGGCGTGCACCATGCGCGAGTACGGCGCACGTTCCCTGCTGCTCGAGGTTCGGCCCAGCAATCTGGGGGCACAGGCCCTGTATCGGCGCTATGGCTTCGAAAAAATAGGCACGCGCCGCGGCTACTACCCGGCCCATCGCGGTCGCGAGGACGCCATGGTCATGCGGGTTACCATTTGAGCCCTTGCAAGCGTTCGCTTGCATAGTCGCATCCTCAGGAAGGCTCCCCCGCGGTGGATTCCGAATCGTCCCGTCTTTGGCATGCCCTGGGTCTGGGGCCGGTCTGGCGCTTGCGCGATGCCGGCGCAGACTCCGCCCCGGATGTCCCTGTCGCGGTGCAGTCGGATCATGTCGCTGAGATGCACGCGGACGCGCTGGCCGACCAGAACAAGGCGGGCCCGCTGCCGGCCGTCAGCGAACTGCCGGATTGGGCAAGCCTGGAAGCCGCGGTAACCG
>CAIQGU010000096.1 GCA_903871435.1 uncultured Burkholderiales bacterium
ATTCAGCTGGAACCCGAAGTCCAGATCATCGGGGATTCGGGGCGGCTGCTTAGTTCCTGAGCAGTTCTTGAGCAGACGACTTTCCGTAGCTCCCCGGCGGCCCTACTACGCTCGTCCAGGGCCGTTGGCCCCGGACGAGCTACGAAGGGCAGGCCTATTTCTTCCTGCGTGAGCCCAGCCTTGCCGCTATGCGCATCCGGAGCGCGTGCAGGCGGATGAATCCTTCGGCATCGGCCTGGTTGTACGCGCCCTTGTCGTCGTCGAAGGTGGAGATCGCCGGATCGAACAGCGAATCGCGGGGCGAGCGGCGCCCCGTGACCAGCACGGTGCCCTTGTAGAGCTTCAGACGCACCGTGCCATTGACGCTGCGCTGCGACTCGTCAATGAGGGTCTGCAGCAGGTGCCGCTCGGGGCTGAACCAGTAGCCGTTGTAGATCATGCGGGCGTAGCGCGGCATGAGATCGTCCTTGAGCGCCAGCACTTCGCGGTCGAGGGTGATCGATTCCATGGCCCGGTGAGCCTTGAGCATGATGGTGCCCCCTGGGGTTTCGTAGCAACCGCGCGATTTCATGCCGACGTAACGGTTCTCGACCAGGTCGAGGCGGCCGATGGCATGCAGGCCGCCAACGCGGTTGAGTTCCGTGAGCACGGCGGCGGGCGACAGGCGCTTGCCATCGATGGCGACGATATCGCCGCGCTCGTATTCGAGCTCGATCACCTGGGCGCGGTTGGGCGCCTTGCTCGGCGAATTGGTGATTCGCCACATCGATTCCTCGGGCTCGAAGTCCGGGTCCTCGAGGATGCCGCCCTCGTAGGAGATGTGCAGCAGGTTGGCGTCCATGGAGTAGGGCGCTGCGCCGCGGCGTTTCTTGAAGTCCACGGGTATGCCGTGCTTGTCGGCGTACTGCAGCAGCTTTTCACGCGACAGCAGGTCCCACTCGCGCCAGGGCGCTATCACGCGGACATCGGGCATCAGCGCATAGGCGCCCAGCTCGAAGCGCACCTGGTCGTTGCCCTTGCCGGTGGCGCCGTGCGATATGGCGTCGGCGCCGGTCTTGCGGGCCAGTTCCACCATGCGCTGGGCGATGAGCGGCCGCGCGATGGACGTTCCCAGCAGGTACTCGCCCTCGTAGACCGCGTTGGCGCGGAACATGGGGAAAACGAAATCGCGCACGAAAGGTTCGCGCAGGTCCTCGATGAAGATGTTGGACTTGCGGATGCCCATCTGCAGGGCCTTGAGCCGCGCCGGCTCCAGCTCTTCACCCTGGCCGATATTGGCGGTAAAGGTGATGACCTCGCACTGGTAGACGTCCTGCAGCCACTTGAGGATGACCGATGTGTCGAGGCCGCCCGAATACGCCAGCACGACCTTTTTTACGGCGTTCTTCACGGCGGGCTTGGCCGCAGTACCGGCGGCGCCCATTGCGGTCACAGCACGTGGTGCCTTGCGCTTTGCCGGCTTTGCCCCGTCTGCCGCAATGACTGCCGCGCCGCTTTCCTTTGCCACTGCCGCGGATTGCCCCTTTGCAGAACCCTTGCCTGCCGCTTTACCCAATTCTGATCTCCATTTGTCGTTCGATGCTCCACTTTTTGCTGTCAGCGGCCACGATGTGCGGTACTCCAGCGCCGCCGCTGCCCGCCGGCGCTGCACTACCGCACATCGTGGCCGAGCAGCAGGTATTCCATCAGCGCCTTTTGCACATGCAGGCGGTTCTCCGCTTCGTCCCAGACC
>CAIQGU010000097.1 GCA_903871435.1 uncultured Burkholderiales bacterium
GGTGCGCTGTTGGCCGTCGCGTTCACGGGCGCCGGCGTGGCCTGCATGGCCTACCTGCTCAGCCGCAGGACTCCGGCGGATACCGACCTTGGCACCGCCAACGGCAGCGCCCGCATCGCGGCGAACTCGCGGGCAGGAATGGACGCGCGCCTGCTGCTGGCCTACGGCGGCGCCGGGGCTTGCGCTCTCATGTTGGAGATCGGCTGGACCCGCCTTTATGGCATGGTGCTACTGCGCACGGAATACGTGCTTGCGGTCATCCTGGTCATCTATCTGCTGGGAACAGCCGTGGGCAGCGCATTGGCCGCGCGCACGCGGCGGCCGCTGACGCTTGCCGTGCCGCTGACGGCCTGCGCCTGCACGCTCGCGGGTCTGGCGGCGCTTGGCCCTTTCTCCCGGTGGATGCAGCAGCAAAGCTTCGATACGCTCGCCGGCGCGCTGTGCTTCCAGGCGCTGGCGCTGGCCGCTTGCACTTTGCCCGCCACCGCCGCGCTGGGTGCCTGGTTGCCCGCGCTGGCGCGGCGTCAGCCGGGCGGCCGACCGGCGACCACTGCACCGGCGCTGCTCTACGGCGTCAATTGCGTCGGCGGCGCCATCGGCGCCGTTTTTACCGCGACCATCGGCATCCCCATCCTTGGTACAGCGGGATGCATCGGGCTGGCAGCCGCGCTTATGGTAGCGCTGGGTATTGCACTTGCTCCGCGATCGCCGGTGGACGCGAACGTAAACGCGCGGACTCGCTATGCGTTGTTGGCAGCGCTGCCGCTGGCGCTGGGCGCCGCCTGGATGCTGCGCGCGCTGCCCTCGCCCGCGCAACTGGGCGCAGGACCGGCGGGCGCCAGCAGAGTTCTGTTCACCTATGAAGACGCACTCACACTCAACCACGTCGTCGCCGCGCCCGACGGCCAGCGCACGCTGCTGACCGACCTGCAGCACATGGACGCCTCGTCCGACCCCGATGCCGTAGCGTTGCAGGCCGATCAGGCGCGCTTGCCGCTGCTGCTTCACCGCAACCCGCACAGCGTGCTCTTTCTTGGGCTGGGAACCGGCGTCACGGCAAGCGGATCCTTACCCTGGCAACAACTGGAGCGCACAGCCGTGGAGATATCCCCGGGAGCCGTCCGCGCGGCGGCCGACTGGTTTGCGCCCGTCAATGGCGATATCACCCACCATGTGCGCATCGTTCACGATGATGCGCGGCATTTCCTGGCGGCAACGCCAGAGCGCTACGACGTCATCGTGGGAGATCTGTTCCACCCTGACCTGGCCGGGATGAGCAACCTGCTGTCCGTCGAGCAGTTCGCGCGCGCGCGCGATCGCCTGAATGCGGGCGGTGTGTTCGCGCAGTGGCTGGCGCTCAACCAGTTCGACCGCGAATCGCTGCACACCGTGATGCGCAGTTTCCAAAAAGTATTTCCTGGCGCACACGTCTTTCTCGACGGCGCCCACCTGGCGCTGGTGGGATCGCCACAGGGGATCTCGGGCGCCGCCGATGCCATGCGCGCAGCGCCCGCGGCTCCCGATGATGCGGCAACCGGCGGCGAAGGCACCGCAACATGGCTCGGTCGATATTGGGGACCCATTGCGGCCGGGGTCGGCGCGGTGCAGAGCGAATCGCGGCCCGTGATTGAATTTCAATTGCCGCGCCTTCGGTACGCGGGCAACGCTACGGATGGAGCCGCGCTGGCGGCGCCCCCCCTCGCCGACATCCTGCTCGAACTATTGCGGCAGCGGCCCGACGCGGCCCACGCAGCAGTGGCGCTGGGCGTGGCGGCACGCGAACAGCCGGAGTTTGTCACTGCGTATGCGGCGAGCGAGCTCGCGGTGCAATCGTGGCTTGCCGAGCTAGCATCCGATACGCGACGCGCGCGCCAGCTCGTGCGTCTTGCTTACGAGGCCAATCCGCGGGATCGCTGGATCGCGAGCGATCTTGCCGATGACCTGTTCGAGGTGGCGCGCGCGCAGGACGCTCTCATGCAAGCCGGTGTGCTCGAGCGCATATTGCGCATCTATCCGGCGCACGTGGGCGCGCTGCGCGCCGTTTGGGAGCGGGAACGCGAGCGCGCCGGCGGGCAGGCCGACGCCGCGCAGGCGCTCGCGCGCCTGCAAAGGGTAGCGCCCCTCGACAGCCAAGCCAGCGCGATTGGGGTACCCTCCCTCTGATGGGCAGTTCCACACACAATCGTTTGCGCGACATCCCGGTCCGGGTGATCGGCACGCCGCCCGCGGCAGCAGCAGCCGGGCCGCAGGAGGCCGTCTACCACCGCCGGCGCCGTATCGTGCAACTCGTGACGCTGGTGTTGATCATTCTCATTCCGTTGAGCGGTCTGTTTCGCATCGATGCCATCGCCGGCGCCATGGTTGTGCTGGACCGGCAGATCTGGTTCGCCGATTTTTTCCTGGTCTTTGGCCTCTGGATTTTCCTGGCGACCCTGATGGTCTTTCTGTATTCGGTGGCAGGAACCGTATTTTGCGGATGGGTATGTCCGCAGAATACGATCGCGGAGTGGGCCAATTTCATGACCCGCAAATTCCTGGGCAAACGTGCCGAAGTCAGCCTGGACGGCGCCCCGGTCCGGGTAACGGCCTCCAAAGACCGCGCGCTCAACTGGGTGGTGCTTGCGCTCTGCTTCACCGGCGCCGCCATGGTGGTTGCGCTGGTGCCCATGCTCTATTTCTATCCCCCCCGGGCCGTAGGCTCTTTCGTCGCGCTGCGGGCCGACCCGCAACTGGCCGGTTCGTTGTACTGGATTTACGGCGTATTTGTACTCATCGTGCTGCTCGACATCACCGTGCTGCGCCATTTCTGGTGCCGGTTCATCTGTGTCTATCGCGTGTGGCAGCATTCGTTCAAGACCCGTCAAACCTTGCACATCGCCTACGACGCCAGCCGGTCCGCCGATTGCGAGGGTTGCAACTACTGCGTAACCCAGTGCTTCATCGATCTGGATCCCCGCAGCACCGACGTCTTCGACAGCTGCATCAATTGCGGCGAATGCGTCGACGCCTGCCACCGCATGCATCACAAGGACGGAACGCCGGGGCTCCTGCGATTTGAATTCGGGGCGCGCACGCCGGCAGCCAATGCGCCGCGCCAGCGCAACAATGAATACTCCCTGCTGGGGCGCTCCCGCTGGGCCCTGCCTTTCACCGTGCTGGGCCTCGCCATGTTTTGCTGGGGTCTGTGGAGCTACGAGCCCTATCACCTCTCGGTCGATCATGGCCGCGGCGCGCAGGGCCAGGCGGTCACCGACTACCAGATCTCGATCGCCAACAAGCAGTACCACCCGGGCAATCTGCGCATTGAGGTCAGTGGCCTGGATCCGGCCGAGTACCACCTCAGCACCGATACCGTGGCCTTGGGCGCCGTGCAGCGCCAGTCGCTTACCCTGTCGATATCGCCCCGCATAC
>CAIQGU010000098.1 GCA_903871435.1 uncultured Burkholderiales bacterium
CAAAGCCTGCACATTCCGCAGATTTCCACGGGAGATATGCTGCGGGCCGCCGTCAAGGCCGGAACACCTCTGGGAATCGCGGCCAAGAAGGTGATGGATGCCGGGCAACTCGTCTCCGACCAGATCATTATCGATCTTGTGCGCGAGCGGCTCACGCAAGCCGATTGCGCCAGCGGTTACCTGTTCGACGGCTTTCCAAGGACCATTGCCCAGGCCGAAGCCATGCGTGCCGCCAACGTCGGCATTGATCTCGTCCTGGAGATTGCGGTGCCCGACGCCGATATCGTCGAGCGCATGAGCGGCCGCTGGATACACCCAGCCAGTGGCCGCACTTATCACATCAGCAACAATCCCCCGCGGGTGGCCGGCCACGACGACGTGACGGGCGAACCGCTGGTGCAGCGCGACGACGATCGCGAAGAAATCGTTCGCAAGCGGCTCGAGGTCTATCACCAGCAGACCCGTCCGCTGGTCGATTACTACTCTGCCTGGGCCGCCGCGGGCGCGCCGGGCGCGCCCCGCTACCGCGCGATCAGCGGCGTGGGCACTGTCGAAATCATTCAACACCGGGTTCTTGAGATACTGGAGTCGTAGCGGCCAGGGCTGCTGTTGCGGGTCCGCAAGCCTAACCTGCGCCTGGCGCCGTACTGGCAACCGTGTTCACCACAACATAGCATCGAATAAAAAACAACGCGCCATCAGCCTAAGGAGTGATCGATGTCAGGAGTTCTGCTTGCCCTGGTATGCGGGTTCGCGGCGGTTGTCTTTGGCGCGTTATCGACGCTCTGGATTCTCAAGCAGGATGCCGGCAACGCGCGCATGCAGGAGATTGCGCAGGCCATACAGCAGGGCGCGCAGGCCTATCTCAGCCGCCAGTACCGCACCATCGCCATCGTCGGCGTCATCCTGACGGTGATCATCGCGGTTGTGCCCCGGCTAGGCTGGCTCACGGCCGTGGGCTTCGTCGTGGGCGCCGTGCTCTCCGGGGCAGCCGGCTTCATCGGCATGAATGTTTCCGTGCGCGCCAACGTGCGCACCGCGCAGGCTGCCACCCGCGGCCTGAACCCGGCGCTCGACGTGGCGTTTCGCGGCGGGGCCATCACCGGCCTGCTGGTCGTGGGACTGGGGCTGCTGGGCGTCGCCGGTTTCTACGCCCTCCTGACCAGCCTGCACACCGCGGGCACCGACGCCAGCGCCATGCTCCATCCCATGATAGGGCTGGCCTTTGGCTCTTCGCTGATCTCCATCTTTGCGCGGCTGGGTGGGGGCATCTTCACCAAGGGCGCCGACGTCGGCGCCGATCTCGTTGGCAAGGTCGAGGCGGGCATACCCGAGGATGACCCGCGCAATCCGGCCGTGATCGCCGATAACGTGGGTGACAATGTCGGCGACTGCGCCGGGATGGCCGCCGACCTGTTCGAGACTTTCGCGGTCACCGTGGTCGCCACCATGCTGGTGGGCGCATTTGCCTTCCCGGGCAGCGATGCGGGCCTGGTCTATCCCCTGGCGATTTCCGGTGTATCGATCATCGCCTCCATCGTCGGTTGCTTCTTCGTCAAGGCGCGCGAGGGCGGCAAGATCATGAACGCCCTCTACCGCGGCCTGCTGGTTGCGGGCGCGCTTTCGCTCATTGCGTTCTGGTTCGTCACGAACTGGCTACTGGGTCCCGTGGCCGGCGGCGCCGGGCTGAGCGTGATCAAGCTCTATGGTTGCGCCGTCGTGGGCCTGAGCCTCACGGCCGCGCTGGTCTACATCACCGAGTACTACACGGGCACGGATTTCCCGCCGGTTCAGCATGTGGCCAAGGCGTCCACCACGGGCCATGCCACCAATATCATCGCGGGCATCGCCGTCTCGATGCGCGCCTGCGCCTGGCCGGTGATCACCATCTGCGCGGCGATCCTGCTGTCCTATTGGCTGGCCGGCCTCTACGGTATCGCGGTTGCCGCCACCGCCATGCTCTCGATGACCGGCATCATCGTCGCCCTGGACGCCTACGGACCCATCACCGACAACGCGGGTGGCATCGCGGAAATGGCGGGACTGCCCAAGGAAGTGCGTGCCATAACCGACCCCCTCGATGCGGTCGGCAACACCACGAAGGCCGTAACCAAGGGCTATGCGATAGGTTCGGCCGGTCTGGCTGCCCTGGTGCTGTTTGCCGACTACACGCATGCGCTCGACCAATCGGGCCTGCACACGGTGTTCGATCTTTCCGACCCGAGGGTCATCGTCGGATTGTTCATCGGCGGCATGATCCCGTTCCTGTTCGGCGCCATGGCCATGGAGGCGGTCGGCCGCTCCGCTGGCGCGGTCGTGGAGGAAGTGCGGCGTCAGTTCCGCGAGATCAAGGGCATCATGGAAGGCACGGCCAAGCCCGACTACTCGCGCGCGGTCGACATGCTCA
>CAIQGU010000099.1 GCA_903871435.1 uncultured Burkholderiales bacterium
AGCTCTTTGCCGGCCTGGGTGGCGACTGGAATCCCGACGCCGGAGCGCCCACGCGTGCTGCCGCTCCCTGAGACACCGCGGGTGGCGCTGACACCGGCAGGGCTGAAACCAGCAGAGCTGACTCCCGCAACGCCGGCAACTGCGGCGGCGCCGGCCGAGCGCGTCACCACGCGCCAGTTCCTGCAACTGTTCTCCGCCGTCATGCTGCCCATGTTCCTCGCCGTGGGCGACCAGACCCTGCTGGCAACGGCCACGCCCAGCATCGCCGCCGAACTGGGCGGGCTGCGGGACACGACCTGGATAGCGCTGGGCTACATGATCGCGATGACGGTGACGGCGCCGCTGTACGGGCGCATGGGCGACCGCTACGGGCGGCGCGACACCTTGCTGGTCGCGATGGCGCTCTTTGCGACCGGATCCTTGGCATGCGGACTCGCGCCCAATCTGGGCGTACTGGTGGCCGCGCGGGCCCTGCAGGGCCTGGGCGGTGGTGGCCTTATCGTGCTGTCGCAGGCCATGGTGGGCGAGCTGGTACCGCCGCGCGAGCGGGCTCGCTTCCAGGGATACTTCGCCACCAATTTCTCGCTGGCCAGCATCGGCGGGCCGATTATCGGCGGGCTGGTCGTGCATCACGCCAGCTGGCGCTGGTTGTTCCTGGCCAACGTGCCCTTGTGCCTGCTGGCCGCCTGGCGCGTTCTGCGCCTGCCTCAGTCGGCCGATCCGGCCGTCAATCCCCTGGCCGACGCACCCGGCGCGGTGCTCTTTGCCGCTGCCGCGGGCGTGACCCTGGCCTGGGTGAGCTTTGCCGGCCACCGTTTTGCATGGCTGTCGGCGCCCAGCCTCGCCATGGTGCTGGGCGCGGCCGCGCTGTGGTGGGCGCTGGTGGCTCGGGAATCCCGCCATGCCGAACCCTTCCTGCCGGTGGAGCTGCTGCGCGATCCCTCGATCGCCGCCATGGCCTTCACCGTGATCTGCTTTGGCGCCACCATGTTCTCCATCGTGTTCTTCCTGCCCATCTACCTGCAGCTCGCCCAGGGCAGCAATCCGAGTGAGTCCGGCCTGTTGCTGCTGCCCGTGACCATCGGCATCGTCGTCGGCTCCACCACCACGGGGCGGCTGATCGCCCGCAGCGGTCACCCCAATGCCATGCCGGTCGCCGGCTTGATCCTCGCAGGCGCCGCGCTGGGCCTGCTGGCGCTGCTGCCGCTGCAGCGGACGCTGCTAGCCGTGCTTGGGTTCTTCGGCGGTATCGGACTGGGTACCGTCATGCCGACGGCCCAGGTTGTGGTGCAGTCGCTGGCGGGCCGGGCACGGCTGGGCGCCGCGGCGGCGGTCGTGACGCTGTCGCGCGCCACCGGTGCGGCCATCGGCACTGCGGCCTTCGGCGCTGTGATCTTTGCCCTGCTGCCAGGCAACGACCCCGCCCGGATGAGCGCGCTGGCGCGCCAGGCAGTGCCGGACCCGGCCGTGCCGTTTGCTTTTCGCGTGGGTTTTGGCTGTGCGGCCTTGGTGGCGCTGGGCGGCGCCTTCGCAGCATCACGGTTGCGGCGGATCAAGTTGTAACAAAAGGCGGTTAATTTCTCGAGGCGCGGCCGCGACGCCTCCTGGGCGCTTTGTGTATGATCCCGCGGTTAAGGTTTTCCCTTCCATTCCCCTAAGGTGATTGCATGTCCCGAGCTCTTTCCCTACTCGCGGTTGCCCTGACCGCAACCGCACTGTCCGCGGGCGCCCTGGCGCAAAGCGCCGCGCCTGCGGCGGCAACTTCGACAGCACCTGCGCCCGCCCCCAAGGCCGCCGCAGCGCCGGCCGGCAATATCGCCGTGGTCAACGGCCACGCCATCAAGGCCGCCGATCTGGAACTGGTCATCCGCCAGATCAACCAGAAAGACACGCCCGAACTGCGCGCCGCGTTGCGCGACAAGCTGATCGAATTTGAAATCCTTACCCAGGAAGCCAAGAAGCGCAAGATCACCGACCGCGAAGACGTCAAGTTCAACGCCGACAATGCCGCGCGCAACGTCGTGATCGGTTCGCTACTGCGCGAAGAGCTCGAAAAGCACAAGCTCACCGACGACCAGATCAAGGCCGAGTACGACCGTCAGAAGGCCCTCGCCGGCGAAAAGGAATACAAGGCGCACCACATCCTGGTGGACACCGAAGACCAGGCCAAGGCCATCATCGCCAAGCTCGACAAGGGCGAGAAGTTTGAAGACCTGGCCAAGGGCACCAAGGACGCCGGCTCGGCCGCCAACGGCGGCGAACTCGACTGGGCACCTGCGGGCGCCTATGTGAAAGAGTTTTCCGACGCCATGATCAAGCTCGACAAGGGCAAGTACACGGCCACCCCGGTCAAGAGCCAGTTCGGTTATCACGTGATCCGCCTGGACGACGTGCGCGCCATGCAGCCGCCGCCCTTCGAACAGGTCAAGCAGCGTATTGCCGATTCCCTGCAGCAGCAGCAGGTCAAGGAATTCGTCGAGCAGCTCAAGAAGAGCGCCACGATCAAGTAACGGGGCAGCAACGGCCATCCGCGTCCCAAGCGCGGCTGGCCATCTCGTTGCGCAAGGGCTTTCGCGGATGACGCGGAAGCCCTTTTCGATTGCGGTACCGGAACATGGGCAAGCGATACGGTCCGGCTACCATCGCGGCTACAATCCGCGGCCAATTGCCA